>NZ_JBSFRG010000006.1:0-239461 GCF_053589115.1 Rhodococcus sp. NPDC003383
AACAACAATCGGGCGGCGCAGTCCGCCCGCCGTCGGGCCGTCGACGCCCTTGCCCACACCGCGGCACGGGTGGGTGTGGTGGTGGTGTCGGTGCCGGCGCGGGGATCGTCGGCACGGTGTCCGGGCTGTGATGAGCCGCTGACCCGCCCCGGTGGCTATCACACGGCATGGTGCGAGGCGTGCAAGGTGGGTGGGAATCGTGATCATGTGGCGGCGGTGAACCTCGCCAAACGCGGCTTGGTGGGGCGCAGCAGAGCGGTCCGCACCCGCAGTGGGAGCGTGGAGATCCGGACCGCGGTGCACGCCCCGGTCCGGAAATGCCGGGACAAGACCGGTCCCACCCCGCGCAGGCCTCGGCATCGCCGGGTCCGCCGCAGTGTTCCCGCCGCGACACCCCCGAAGGGGGTGACACAGTCGAGGACTCGTCCTGCACCCGAAGCGTCGGTGTGGGACACGGTCGAGCCCGCAACATCGCACGATGGTGTGGTGGGTAGCCGTGAGGGACGTGGATCTTCACCGCCTGCCACGCCAGTGGCAGGAAGTATCAGATTTACGTAGACGCTGGGATGCGCCTGCGGCCTCGAGGACGCGACGGTAGGCGGGCACCGTGGCGTACGACCCGGCGGTCCCGGCGCATGCGATCCGGGCCTGCGCCACGTCGTCGTGGACCGCAACGGGCAGTCCGGCGACGACACGCGGCGCAGGCCGTCCCGCCTGCTGCGCCGCGGCGTGCAGGGCGGGCACGATCCGGGACTCGATCACCGACGCCGACGCCATCCACAGGATCGTGCCGTCGGCGTGACTACCCGCGACCCGCAGCATGCGCGGCGACATCGCCGACAGCAGCACGGGCACAGGATGGGCGACCGGCGTCATGCGCCCGGCGCTGCGCGTCGTCCACTCGGTGCCGCGCACGTCGACGTCGTCACCGCGGAGCAGAGCCGTGACGATGCCCACGTATTCCTCGGTGTTCGTGCCGGGCCGGTCGTAGGACAGGCCGTAGACGTCGCGGACCGAGGATTCGTGCGACGGGCCGAGCCCGAGGGTGAAGCCGGGCCGTCCCATTGCCTCGGCGGTCGCGGCCACCCGATTGGCCTGCAGCAGCGGGTGGCATGGATAGGTCTGCAGCACTGCCGTACCCAGTTCGATCGAGGTCGTGGCCCGTCCCGCGACCGCCATCGCGGCCAACGGATCGCCGAGCACACCACTGGCGAACCACAGCGACGCGAATCCGTCCGCTTCCGCCTGCTGCGCCTGCCGGACCACCTTGTCGGTCGACGCGGCGCCGCCTGTCAATCCGATTCGCATGCAAATCCTTTCGCCGACTTCGAGGAATACACGAAATTCTCCGCGGACAGAACCCGTTTCCCACCCGCGCGCGCCGGTGGCCGCCGACACACCGGTCGACCGCGCGGGCCGCGGCGCGGTGCGGCAGCATGGTCGTCATGACCACGTTGAGCGGATCCGAAGCCGTCGTCGTCGCGGGCGGACGAGCGACCCGGATGGGTGGCGTCGACAAACCGGCACTGGTCGTGCACGGCCGGCGCATGCTCGACAGCGCCCTCACCGCGGTCTCGGCCTGCCGGCGCGTCACCGTGGTCGGGCCGCCCCGCGACGACCTCGACCCCACGATCGGCCAGGTCCAGGAGACCCCCGCGGGCGGCGGTCCGGTGGCCGCGATCGCCGCCGCCCCGATCCCCCACGACGCGCCCGTCCTGACACTCGCGTCCGACCTGCCGTTCGTCACCGCGGACACGCTGATCGCCCTGCTCGACGCGCTGAGCGCCGATCCGGACGCGGACGCCGCGTTCGCCGTCGATGCGAACGGCCGCATCCAGTTCCTGCTCGCGGCCTGGCGCGGCGCCGCGCTCGCCACGCGTCTCGACGACCTCGCCGGCGAGGTCGCGAACCAGCCGATGAAGGCGCTGCTGCCGGACCGGTATGTGACGGTCCCCGTGTCCGGCACCGCGGACTGCGACACTCCCGAGGATCTGCACCGCGCCCGCTCCGCCCAGCCCGGGGCGGTCGCCGCGAACCCGGACCGTGCACGCGAGATCGTACGAAAAGCAATGCAGCCGTTGCCCGTTCGGACACTGCCGATACGCGAGTCACTCGGTGCGACCCTCGCGGCGCCCCTGGTCGCGGCGGAGGCGCTGCCGCCCGTCGCGGTGTCCGCGATGGACGGATACGCCGTCGCGGGCGACGAACCGTGGACCCTGCGCAGCGAGATCCGGCGCGCGGGTTCCGACAGCGGGTTCACCCTCACCGCCGGGCAGGCCGCGCGCATCGCGACCGGCGCGCATCTGCCGCCCGGCGCGACCGCGGTCGTGCGCGACGAACACGTCGACGTCGGCGAAGGCGGAATACTCCGCCGGCGCCCGGATACCCCCGTCCGCGACGACACCCGCCGGCGCGGCGAGGACTGGCAGCCCGGATTCGCTCTCGCGCAGCCGGGTACGGCGATCGATCCGGCGGTCGTGTCCGCCGCACTGAGCGGCGAGGTCACCGACGTCGAGGCGCGCGGGCCGGTGCGGGTGCACGTCGTCGTCAGCGGCGACGAGATCCGGCGCGACGGTCCGCTGCGCGCGGGTCAGACCCGCGACTCGCTCGGGCCGGTTCTCGCGCAGTTCGTCCGGTGGTGCGGCGCCGACGCAGTGAGCGAGGCGCACCTGCGCGACACCGAGGACGGGTTCGACCGGTTGCTGCGCGCAACCACGGACGTGGACACGATCGTCGTCGTCGGCGCGACCGGCGGGGGTGCCGCCGATCAGTTGCGCGGTGCGCTGGCGCGCGCCGGGGCACACATCGCCGTCGAACGCGTCCGGTGCAAACCGGGCGGTTCCCAGGTCGCCGCGGCACTACCGGACGGCCGAGCGGTGCTGGGCCTGCCGGGCAACCCGGTTGCGGCGATCGCAACGTTGCTGGTCATGCTGCCCGCGGTGATCGACGGCCGCACCTGCCGAACCCCGGCCGTGCCGTGGACGGCCCCGCTGGCAAACGCCTCGGAAGTGGTCGGCGATGTGACCCGACTGCTGCCCGCGCGGCGACTTCCCGACGGAACATGGCTGTGCGACAATGCGATCCGGACAGCACACCTCGCCGGGTTGATCGACCGGCAGGCGATCGCACTGGTTCCGCCGGGCGCGGTCGACGGCGATCTCGTCGAGATCGTGCCGCTGCCCCGAATGTGATCAGGCGGGCCATGCCGCCGTGCCGGCCACGTACACCCACCCGGACGTGAACGGCACCGCCCACGCGATCCGGTCCGGAGTCCCGTCGTAGGTCAATCGCGCACGACCCGAAGGCTCCCCGCTCGCGACCGTTCGAGCCCGCTCCACGATCGTATGTTCATCGAGCCACGTGGTCGCGAGGGGACAGTTCCCAACCGAACCCGGTTGTTGCTGGAATCCGGACCAACGATGCTCCACGAGATCGCCGCCGAGCACGAAGAACCCAGCAAGTCGTCGACCTACCACCACAGGGACGAACCACCTCTGCACGCTGCCGTCGGGATCCTCTATCGGGCGTGGAGTCGCGATTTCTCCGTGGAGTGCCACCCAAGATCCGGCCCGGCCGCAGTTGTAGAGAAGGTCGCGGGCTCGCGTCGCAATCGCGGCAACACACCGTTCGTCCATCAGGACAGTGTCACCCTTGCAGTAAAGGTTCGCCGGTACACCTGTGACGCGAAGTTCTCCCAGCGCGTGACGACTCCGGCGCCCGGTGGCCAAGGGTCGTACACCAGCAGTCCCTGCGTCGGTTCCGTCAGGACTTCCCCCCAGGTTTCGCTGAAGCCTGCGACCACACGAGAATGCCCCGGCACGAAACTGATCAGTGGCCTGTTAGATCTGATCTCGGACCTGAACCGAGCGAACGAGTTCGACTTGTACATCGTTGCGTCCAACGCATTTCCCGTCATCGCCTCGAGAACGGTGACGACATCCCCGTCGTTGGTGTAGGGCAGACCGCTCGGATGCGTCGGGGTTCCCAAGCCCAGTTCCCGGGCGAGCCGTTCCTGGGAATACTCGTAACGGTAGAAATCCAGCACCATCTGAACGCTGGCTGCCACACACCACAGACTCGTCTGCTGCCCATGCAATTCGAAGCAGACCTGGTGACCTGTATCCCCCCGCCCGAAGTGCAGTTCGCGTGTCAGGTGCACCCGGAGCAACTGAGAGATGTCGATTCGGTGGATCACAAAGGGATCCCGACCGAGGACGGTCAGAATCTCCCCCAGATCACGCAATGCGATTCCATAGCTTCGTTCGTGTTCGGATCGCACCTCGTCGGGCAGTTCGTCGACATACGACCAGCGTTCGAAGTTGGAGGGCGGCTCGGCACCGTCACGTTCTCCCGGGAGCACAGGAATCCAGGTAGCCAACTCGAGCAACCCCACCTCCTGCCCTTCCGCGAGGAACTGGACACCGATCTTCGGGTAGCTGTACGCGACGAAGCGCGTTTCGTCGAATCGCGGGTTCGGGGCTTGCCTTTCGAATGCGGTGACAGCCCGGCTGAGGAGCTCGTCCGGCGACCAGTCACCGTCCCCGACGGCAACAAGAAGTGCACCTATCGCCGGATGGACACCGATGTCCAGGTACGAACGTGAGACCTCGCTGCGTGTCTGTGATCTCGTGAACAACACTTCACCGTTCACGTCGAACACCGGAGTCCCGTCGACCTCGACGACGGCCCCCTCCAATGATTCCGGCAAGACACCGGCGGACAACAATAAACTCGCGTGCGCTGTCGCCAGCGCGGTGGATGTACTCGGGTCGAACTCGTTCGGAAACATGGCCTCTCCCTCGTCAGCGCGGCGTCGCCGCGTGTCTCGAGGACAGAGTGGGCTATGGGGAGCTCGTGGTCATGAGTACCTCACTACTCGAATCCGCCGCATACGGCGCGCAGTCAACCCTCAACGGGTGACGACGAGCCGCGCGCCCTCGTGGTAGCGCTGCGCGACGAGATCGACGATCGAGTCGGTGACACCGAGCGGCGCGGCGACCCCGTCGGCTCCCGCGTCGGCGAGCCGGGCATGGAACAGGCCGGGCGCGAGCAGGTACGAGGCGATGAACACCCTGCGCGCCCCCTGCGCACGCAGAGTTTCCACGACCTCGGGAACCCGGGGTGAGCCGGTCGCGACATATGCGATGCGCACGGTGGTACGTACCAGCGAGGACAGCATGCGGGCGGCGCTGCGCACGTCGCGCAGCGCGCGCGGATCGGACGAGCCGGCGGCGGCGAGGACCACTGCGTCCCCGGGTCGCCATCCGGCGGCCTCGAGCCGCTGCACGAGCACCTGAGCAAGGATCGGGTCGGGGCCGAGTGCTCGGGTCACCGACACCGCGGTGTGCCCGCTCGCCGCGACCTCCTGCGGGACGTCGCTGTGCACGTGGTAGCCGGACGCGAGGAACGCCGGCACCAGCACCGTGGGGCGGGACGAGTCGCGCAGGACCTCTGCCGGCGACGGACCGAGCACGTCCACGAACGCGACGCGGGTGGGGCCGACCCGCCCGGCGACGGCGTCGGCGAGCGAGGCGATCATGTCGACACCGCGCGGATTGCGGGTGCCGTGGGCGACGAGCAGCAACTGGGGTCGAGTCATCAGCGCATATCCTCCGGGTCGACGGCGAGGCGGTAACCCCGCTTGACGACGGTCTGCACGATCGCAGGCGCGCCGAGCGACGACCGCAGTCGCGCCACGGCGGTCTCGACCGCGTGGGTGTCTCCCCCACCGCCGGGAAGGGCGGCGAGCAGCTCCTCGCGCGCGACGACCCGTCCGGGACGGGACGCGAGCGTGCGGAGCAGGGCCATTCCGGCCGGGGCGAGGCAGCGCTTCTCCTCGTCGACGATGACGCAACGTCCGCGCATACCCAGGACGTGCCCGCCGGCTTCGATGCGGACAGCTCGGCGGGGCAGTTCTTCGGCGAGGTGCCGGGCCAGGGAACCGAGGCGGGCCCGGGCCGGCATGGTGACCGGCACGTCGAGTGCGGCGAGCGGCGCGGCCGTGACGGGGCCGACGCACACCGCGGTGACGCCGCTGCGCATCGCGCGCAACACCAGTTCGAGCATTCCGGTCTGCTTGGCCCGCATCAGCAGGGACGCCACCGCCGGTGCGCTGGTGAAGCTGACCGCGTCGAGCCCGTAGTCGGCGATCTGTTCGATGAGCCGGTCCAGCGCGGTCGGGTCCTCCGGCGGGGTCCACCGGTAGACCGGGACGGCGACGACCTCGGCACCGGCCGCGCGCAGTTCCTCGCACAGGTCGGCGCCGGGTTCCCATTCGGTGCGCTCGCCGTGCAGCTGCACCGCGATGCGCTGCCCCTCGACGCCCTCGGCGAGCAGGTGGGCGAGCACCTCGGCCGACGATTCCGAAGCCGGGGACCACTCCTCCCGCAGCTCGGCGGCGCGGATCGCGCCGGTCACCTTCGGGCCGCGCGCCAGAATCCGGCTGCCGCCGAGGGCCTCGGTGAGATCCTCGGACAGGCCCCAGCCCTCCGCCGCACCGATCCAGCCCCGGAATCCGATCGCCGTGGTGGCGACCGTGATGTCCGGCGGGTTCGCGATGATGTCGCGGGTGACCCGTTCGAGCTCGGTGTCGTCGGACAGCGGGATGATGCGGATCGCCGGGGCGAGGACGACCTCCGCGCCGCGGCGGGTGAGCAGCGTCGTGAACTCCTCCGCGCGGCGCGACGCGGTCACCCCGATGGTGAATCCCCGCAACGGCTCGGTGCCGTCGCTCACGAAAGCTCGCCGGCGTCGGCGGCGCCCGGAATCCGCTTGCTGTGGATCTGCACCACGCCGGCCCAGACACGCACGTCGTACACCGGCAGCGACACCTCGGGGTCGTCGAGGCAACGACCGTCGTTGAGTGAGAACACCTGCTTGAGCAGCGGGGAGGCCACGGTCGGCTCGCCCGCCCGGTCCCCGACGAGTCCGCGCGACATCACCGCGGCGCGGGCGTACGGATCGATGTTGCCGACGGCACGCAGCGTGCCGTCGTCGAGCAGGAACAGCGCCACCTGCTCGCCCCCGCGCAGCAGTACCGCGACTCCACAGCCGGGTACCAGCCGGCTGAGCGGGCACGCAGACGTCCATTCCAAGCGGCCGTCGAACACGCTCTGGCGCGTCGTTCCCGCTGCGCCGTGCATCTCGATGACGGTCATAGGTCCTCCCTCGAAAGTACTGACGAAATCATCCGGGTCCGGTGTTTCAGGCGAGTTACCCGGAGATTCCCGGCCGGTAAGCGGGCATCCCGACCAGGACGGGAACCTTCCGCTTCCCGGTCTCGTCGAACTGAACGGTCGGGTCGGCCTCGTCGGGTGCGTTGACGAACGAGACGAACCGGGCGAGCTTCTCCGGGTCCTCGAGCACGCCGGCCCACTCGTCGCGGTAGCCCTCGACGTGCTTGGCCATCGCGGCCTCGAGTTCGGCGGCGATACCGAGGCTGTCCTCGCACACGACCTCACGGAGGTGGTCGAGACCGCCCTCCATGGCCTCCAGCCACGGCGCGGTGCGCTGCAGCCGGTCCGCGGTGCGGATGTAGAACATCAGGAACCGGTCGATGTACTTGACGAGGGTGTCGTCGTCGAGACCCCCGGCGAGCAACTGCGCGTGCTTGGGCGACTGGCCGCCGTTGCCGCACACGTACAGGTTCCAGCCGCTCTCGGTGGCGATGACACCGACGTCCTTGCCGCGGGCCTCCGCGCATTCCCGGGCGCAGCCGGAGACACCGAACTTGAGCTTGTGCGGCGAACGAAGGCCGCGGTAGCGCAGCTCCAGGTCGACGGCCATCCCGACGGAGTCCTGCACGCCGTACCGGCACCACGTCGAACCGACGCAGCTCTTCACGGTCCGCAGCGACTTGCCGTAGGCCTGCCCCGACTCCATGCCGGCGTCGACGAGCCGCTTCCAGATCAGCGGCAGCTGCTCGACGCGCGCACCGAACAGGTCGATCCGCTGGCCGCCGGTCATCTTCACGTAGAGCCCGAAGTCGCGGGCCACCTCGCCGATCACGATCAACTGTTCCGGGGTGCACTCGCCGCCCGGCATGCGCGGCACCACCGAGTAGGTGCCGTTCTTCTGGATGTTCGCGAGGAAGTGGTCGTTGGTGTCCTGCAGACCGGCCTGCTTCGGGTGCAGGATGTGGTCCGAGTCGGTGGAGGCGAGGATCGAGGCGACCACCGGCTTGCAGATGTCGCACCCCGAGCCCTTGCCGTACCTGGCGATCAGCGCGGAGAACGTGCGGATTCCGGTGGCCTGGACGATCTCGAACAGCTCGGCGCGGGACTGCTCGAAGTGTTCGCACAGCGCCTTGCTGAGCTCCACCCCGGACGACGCGAGCAGCTGCTTGATGGTCGGCAGGCAGCCACCGCAGGTGGTACCGGCGTTCGTGCACGCCTTGACCTGCGCGATGTCGCAGGCCCCCTCCGAGATCGCGCCGCAGATCGTGCCCTTCGTGACGCCGTTGCACGAGCAGACCTCGGCGTCGTCCGGCAACGAGCCGGCGCCGGGCTTCTCCCCGGCCGGGGAGATCAGGGCTGCGGGGTCGCCGGGCAGCTCCCGCCCGACGAGCGGCCGCAGCGACCCGTACGCCGAGGCGTCGCCGACGAGGATGCCGCCGAGCAGGATCTTCGCGTCGTCCGAGACGACGAGCTTGGCGTAGGTGCCCTTCGCGGCGTCGGACAGCACCACCTCGAGCGCACCCGGGGTGGTCGCGTGGGCGTCGCCGAAGCTGGCGACATCGACGCCGAGCAGCTTGAGCTTCGTGGACAGGTCGGCGCCGGGGAACTCGGCGTCGCCGCCGAGCAGACGGTCGGCGACGACCTCGGCGGTGCTGTAGCCGGGGGCGACGAGGCCGTAGCAGGTGCCTTCGACGGCCGCGCACTCGCCGACCGCGTACACCGACTCGTCGGTGACGCTGCGGCAGCCGATGTCGGTGAGGATGCCGCCGCGTGCGCCGACCTCGAGGCCGGTGTCGCGGGCGAGCGCATCCTGCGGGCGGACACCGGCCGAGAACACCAGCACCGAAGCGTCGATGACGGAACCGTCGGACAGTTCGACCTTCAGCCCTGCGGGACCTTCGGTGATCGCCGAGGTGCCGACCCCGGTGTGCACGGTCAGGCCCAGGTCGGTCACGAGCCGGGCCAGCACGTTGCCGCCGCCCTCGTCGACCTGCAGCGGCATCAGCCGGGGCGCGAACTCGACGACGTGCGGCGTCATGCCCATCAGCTTCAGGGCGTTGGCGGCCTCGAGGCCGAGCAGGCCACCGCCTACCACCACACCCACGGCACCGGGTCCGGCGGCGTCGGCCGCGGCCCGGATGCCGTCGAGGTCGTCGAGGGTGCGGTAGACGAACGTGCCGGGCAGGTCCTTGCCGGGGATCGGCGGCACGAACGGATACGAACCGGTGGCCATGACGAGCGCGTCGTACCCGATCACCTCGCCGCCGTCGGTGGTGACGGTGCGCGCGGCGCGGTCGATCGCCGCGGCGCGCGTGCCGAGCTTCAGGTCGACGAGGTCGTCACCGTCGTAGGTGTTGCCGGCGAGCGCGAGTTCCTTCGCATCCCACGAGCCGACGTAGGAGGACAGACCGACGCGGTCGTAGGCAGGCTGCGTCTCCTCGCTCAACACCGTCACCGACCAGGTGTCGTGCTCGTCGCGGGCGCGCAGCGCTTCGACGAAGCGGTGTCCGACCATTCCGTGTCCGACGACGACAACGTTCTTGCGGCTCATGGGATTTCGCTTTCTCTCGTGCAGGGTGGATCAGTGCCGGGGTACGGCGTCAGACGACCGGGACGGACGGACGGTCCGCTTCGGCGGTCTCGGTGACGGCCGCCGTGCGGGGGGTGCGGAGGAAGACCAGCCAGGTGACGGCGATGCACACCAGGTAGAAGGCCCCGAAGACCCAGAAGGCCATCGTCGCGGACTTCGCCTCGCCGGCGTAGGAGGCGCGGAGCACCAGGTTGATGCCGACGCCGCCGAGTCCGCCGATCGCGCCGGCGAAGCCGATGAGCGCGCCGGACATGGTGCGCGACCAGACCGCCTTGGCTGCGCGGTCGAGGTGGTCGAGGCTCTGTGCCTTGGCTTCGAAGATCGACGGGATCATCTTGTACACCGAGCCGTTGCCGATACCCGACAGCAGGAACAGTGCGATGAAGCCGAGGACGTAGGCGGTCATGATGCCGCCGGTGGGGGCACCCGCCGACGCGTCGTCGAGGACACCGGCGACGATCAGGACACCGGCCGCCAATGCCATCGCGGCGAAGGTGACCATCGTGATGCGGCCGCCGCCGATGCGGTCTGCGAGCTTGCCGCCGTAGGGACGGGAGATCGAACCGAGCAGCGGGCCGATGAACGCGATCTGCGCGGCGTGCAGTGCTGCCTGGGCGGGCGTGTCACCACCGGCGAGGAAGTTGATCTGCAGGACCTGGCCGAACGCGAAGCTGAAGCCGATGAACGAGCCGAACGTGCCGATGTAGAGGAAGGACACGATCCACGAGTCGCGGAACTTCAGGGCCTCGCCCATCGCCCGCAGGTCCGCCTTCTGACCGCCGAGGTTGTCCATGAACAACGCCGCTCCGACCGCCGCGACACCGCACGCCACCAGGTAGACGGCGCACACGATCCACGGTTCGGTGTTGCCGACGGTGGCGATGACGAGCAGACCGATGAGCTGGACGACCGGCACACCGATGTTGCCGCCGCCGGCGTTGAGTCCGAGCGCCCAGCCCTTCAGGCGCTGCGGGTAGAACGCGTTGATGTTGGTCATCGACGAGGCGAAGTTGCCACCGCCGACACCGGCGATCGCGGCGACCAGCATGAACGTGGTGTACGAGTAGCCGGGGTTGAGCATCAGGTAGAGCGTTGCCAGCAGCGGCACGAACAGCACCAGCGCGCTGAAGATCGTCCAGTTGCGGCCACCGAAACGCGCCGTCGCGACGGTGTAGGGAATGCGCAGGAGCGAGCCGACCAGCGTCGGCACCGCCACCAGGAAGAACTTGCCGGCGGCGTCGATGCCGTAGACGTCGGTGGGCATGAACAGGACCATGACCGACCAGATGGACCACACCGAGAAACCGACGTGCTCGGCGATGACGGACCAGATCAGGTTCCGCTTCGCGATGTCCTTGTTACCGGACTCCCACGCCTCGACGTCTTCGGCGTCCCAGTGCTCGATGTTGTGCTTCCGCGCGAATTTCGCTCGCAGCGTTTCGTTTTCGATAGTCGCAGCCACCCCGCCCCACCTCTCTCGGATTCGTGATGAACCCAAGGTAGGAAGTGGGTGTTGCCGCGGTGCTGCCCGCGGTGACCTCCGCGTCAAGAGTTTCTCACTCACGCGCAGGCCACCCTGTGAGGGCGAACTACAGCAACAGCCGCACCAGATCGGAGGTGTGCGCGAGACCGGGGAACGCCTCCTCGGTCGACCGCGGATGCAGCGCGTGCACGGCCAACCGGAACATCACGGCACGCAACAGCATCTGGGGCCATTCGGGCAGATCGTCCCAGCGGGCGATCAGCGCGTCGTCGGCGCCACCCCAGGACAGGGCGTCGACGACGGCCACGGCCGCCGCCCACGACGCGGGCCGCCAGTAGGGCGTGATGTCGGTCAGCCCGGGAGCGGCCCGACCCGCGAACAGGACGGTCCCGAACAGATCGCCGTGCACGAGCTGGTCCGGCAGATGGACGGGTTTACGGAAGGTCGCGAGCTGATTGATGAGATCCAGGCTCTTGCGTCCGTCCGGTGTGGTGGTCTCCGGCGCCCCGGCCGCCCGCGCCGAACGCATCGGCACGGTCTCCCAGGCTGCCCGGTCGGCGGCGACGAACACGTCGACGTCGGCCCACGGCGCGACCGGCGGCTGCATCAGGAACCGGGGACGCTCGAGTTGCGCGGTCGCGGCGTGCAGACGCAACGACAGCGACACCACCTCGTCGTGGCGCGGTTCCGAGGTGCCGACGATGTAGGTGTCGGCGCGCCACCCGGACACGACGTATCGGCCGTCCGTGGAACGGACCGGGCGGGCCAGACGCAGCCCGTCGACGCTGAGTGTCTCGCGGACCTTCGCCGACCACGCCGCGCGGGCGTGATCGGCCACCGGAGAGAGCACCACGTCTCCACATCGCCAGCCGCCGTCCCAGTCCGAGCCGAGCGGTACCGGTTCGACGTCGCGGAGGCCGAACGTGGAGCGCACGTGCTGCGGGGGTTCGAGTGAGCTCACGACGCTCACCGTACCGTCGTGCACGGCGCGATCCGGGAAGGCACTCCGTTGTCGATGATCACAGGATCCTGCGCCCACAGAATTCTGTGACCGGGGACAACGTGAGAGTACTCAGTACAGCGGCAGCGAGGGATCGACCTGCTGTGCCCACGCGACGACCCCGCCCTGCAGGTGGGTCGCGTCCGCGAATCCGGCCCGTTTGAGTGCGGCGAGCACCTCCGCGGACCGGATACCGGTCTTGCAGTACGCGACGAGCGGAACGTTCTGCGGAAGCTCCGCGAGTGCCTCACCGGACAGGATGCGGTCCTTGGGAATCAGGCGGGCGCCCTCGATGTGCATGATGTCCCACTCGACGGGTTCCCGGACGTCGATGAGCGCGAGTTCACGGCCGGAGTCGAGCATGTCGCGCAATTCCGTTGCGGTGACGGTGGATTCGGCGGCGGCGGCCACACCCTCCTCGGACACCACCCCGCAGAACTCGTCGTAGTCGACGAGTTCGGTGACCGGGACGCGGCCGGGATCCCGGCGCAACGTGACGGTCCGGAACGTCATCGAGAGTGCGTCGTAGATCATCAGCCGGCCCAGCAGGGTGTCACCGATACCGGTGATGAGCTTGATCGCCTCGGTGGCCATGATGCACCCGACGGTGCCGGGCAGCACACCGAGCACCCCGCCCTCGGCGCACGAGGGCACCATGCCGGGCGGCGGCGCCTCCGGGTACAGGTCGCGGTAGTTCAGGCCCACCCCGCCCGGCGCATCCTCCCAGAACACCGACACCTGACCTTCGAACCGGAAGATCGATCCCCACACGTACGGCTTGCCGGCGAGGATCGCGGCGTCGTTGACGAGATAGCGGGTCGCGAAGTTGTCGGTGCCGTCGACGATGAGGTCGTACTCCCGGAAGATCTCGACCGCGTTGGTGGTGTCGAGGCGTACCGGGTGCAGACGAACCTCGACGGTGTCGTTGATGCCGGCGATGGTCTCGCGGGCGCTCTCCCCCTTCGACCGGCCGACGTCGGCCTGTCCGTGGATGATCTGGCGCTGCAGATTGGAGCTGTCGACCTCGTCGAACTCGACGATGCCGATCGTGCCGACCCCGGCCGCGGCCAGATACAGCAGCGCCGGGGACCCGAGGCCGCCCGCGCCGATGAACAGCACCTTCGCGTTGCGGAGCCGCTTCTGCCCGGCGACCCCCACATTCGGGATGATCAGGTGCCGGCTGTAGCGGGCCACGTCCTCGCGGGTCAGCTCGGCGGCGGGTTCCACCAGCGGTGGCAGTGCGGTCACGACAGGCTCCTCGGCGCGCTCGACGGTTCGACGCCCATTCTCACATCGGATGCCGCGACGGGCCGGACGCCGGGTTCACCCGCGTGGGAACGGCCAGGGATTGAACCGGCAGATCAGCCCGTCCGCGGGCACGACTCCCCCCGGATCCACGCGGGCGATGTCGTCGTTCGCGATCCCGAACGTCTGCTGCATCATGATCGGCGCGAGGCCACCCTGGCTCCGGCACGGTTCGTGCGCGGCGAAGCCGATGGCGTGCCCGATCTCGTGGTTGATCTGATACTGCCGGTACGAGCCGATGTCGCCCTGGAAGGCGACCGCGCCGCGCACCCACCTGGCCTCGTTGAGCAGCACCCGCTCGGCGCCGGGGTTGAAACACGATCCCTCGAGGGGGATGTCGAAACCGCAGTACTGACGGATGCTCATCTGCGAGGTGAGCGAGACCCGGAAGTCGGGGTCGCCGGTGTCGACCCGCCGGAACGCGAAGTCGGGGCTGTTCGTCCAGCTCTTCGGGTTGGCGAGGGTCTCGTCGACCATCCGGCCGAACGCGGCTTCACCGCCGTACCCGGTCGCGTCCACCCCGTCCTCGACCTCGACCGTGTAGGTGTACACCTTCTTCGTGCCGGCGCCGACCTGCGCGGTGGTGCCCGGCACCATGTGCCAGGTACCCGCGCCGGTCACGGTGAACGGCCCGCCGTCGGGAAGCTCGCCGGGTCCGGTGCCGGCCGGGAACAGGCCGTCCGGCTGCGGCACCTCGGCCACGGTGGCCTCGTCCGCAGCGACCGGGTCGTCGGATTGCGCCGGTACCGCGCGCACGGCGTCCCACACGACGAAGCCGGTGACGGCGACGAGGACAGGGATGGCGTAAGCCCGCCACCCGTAGGTCGAGACGAAGCGTCCCACCTTGGACTGCTTGCGGACGTCGCGATCCGGACGCGGACGCCGGGGCGGCCGATCCGCTCCTCCGACGGGGTCCCATTGCGCGCGCAAGGGCTGATGTGACGTCCGGTGCGATGGTGCTCCGGATGCCCGGTGTGGCGTCTGCGGGGCGTCGGGTGGGGCGCCTGCCGCTCGCAATCCTCCTCGGTCGGTCACGGGTGCCAGAATGTCACATCGCGCAAATTCGTCGGTGAAGTCGCTCCTCGGCCCGCTTGAAGTACCCGCCGCGGGGATACTCGTCGGTAGGGCGGTACGCACCCGCAAGGTGCCCTGCCTGTAACCTGCAAGGACGATCGACGTCGACAGTGGTGCCCATCACCTTGGCTCCGTCACTGCCGACGACTTGTGCAGATTTGGGAGCGACATGACCGAACTCGCCGACCGCACTTCCGGCCGGGGCAACACCTCAGGCACCGGAGCCAAGCGGGGCGCACGAATGCCTCGTGACGAACGTCGGGCCCAGCTTCTCGCCGCCGCGAGCGAGGTCTTCGTGACACGTGGCTACCACGCGGCCGGCATGGACGAGATCGCGGAATGCGCCGGCGTCAGCAAGCCGGTGCTCTACCAGCACTTCCCCGGCAAGCTCGAGTTGTACTGCGCGGTGCTGCAGAGCTACGTCGACATTCTCATCGCCAGTGTCCGCCAGGCGCTGCGTTCGACGACCGACAACCGTCAGCGCGTGCGCGCCGCGGTGCAGGCGTACTTCGACTTCGTCGACAACGACTCGCAGGGCTTCCGCCTCGTGTTCGAGTCGGATCTGATGGGTGAGCCGCAGGTCGCGCAGCGGGTCGAGCAGGCCACCGAAGCATGCGTGGATGCCGTGTTCGACCTGGTCAGCCACGATTCCGGTCTCGATCCCTATCGTGCGCGCATCCTTGCGGTCGGCCTCGTGGGCACCAGCCAGTTCACCGCGCGCTACTGGCTCGAGGCGGCCCGGCCGATCCCGAAGGAGGACGCGGTCGACACCACCGTCGCCCTGGCGTGGGGTGGTCTCAAGCACGTGCCGCTGCAGCCCGAGCTGCGGCTGCGCTGACAGCCGGGCCACCGACAGCAGCGACACCGGAAACGAGGAAGGGCCGGGGCGTCTCGCCCCGGCCCTTCGTTCGTCTCGCCCCGGTCAGCCGGCCGCGAACCCTACCTTGCGGATGTCGGCGGGGCCGATCTCCACGTACGTGATGCGCGATGCCTGGACGAGGAGCTTGCGGCCCTTCTCGTCGACGAGGGCGAGCACCCCGTCCTTACCGCCGGCCAGGGCGGTCGTCACCAGCGCCTCGACCTCGTCGGGCGTCTGGTCGCTGACCACGGTGAGTTCGCGCGGGCTGTCCGCGACACCGATCTTGACCTCCACGGTGGACCTCCGAAATCTCAGTGCTCTACAGCTGTCTCCGTCAGGTTAGTGCAGTCCGAGCACTGCCATCCGCTTGGCGTGCTCGACCTGCATGCGGTCGAACAACGCGGCGATGTTCGTCAGGTCGCCGGTGGCGGTGATGACCAGCTCGGCGAGATTCTCCTGCTGTGCCATCACGTACTGGGCCTGGGTGATCGCCTCACCGAGCAGCCGGCGTCCCCACAGCATCAGCCGGTCCTTCTCGAGGCTGCTCTTCTCGACCGCGGCGCGCACCTCGTGGATCACGAAGTCCGAGTGCCCGGTCTCGGCGAGGACCTCCCGGACGACCGAGGCGACCTCCGGGGCGAGGGTGCCGGCGATCTCGCGGTAGAAGTCGGCGGCGATGCCGTCGCCCACGTGCGCCTTGACCAGCGATTCGAGCCACGTCGACGGGGTGGTGCACGCGTGATACGCGTCGAGGGACCGCCGGAACGGCTCCATCGCCGCGTAGATCTCGACGCCGCGGGACTCGAGCGCCTCCTGCAGCGTCTCGAAGTGGCTCATCTCGGCGGCGGCCATGCTCGCCAGCGCGACGCGGCCGCGCAGGGTCGGGGACAGTTTCGCGTCCTCGGCGAGACGATAGAACGCGGAGATCTCACCGTAAGCGAGGACCGCGAACAGGTCCGCGACACCCGGATGATCGGCCGGAACCGGTGTCTGTGCGATGGTCGGTTCGGATGATGCTGCGGACGGCGACGTTTCGGCTCCCATGACGACAAAGCGTAGTACCGCGGGGTATCGTTCGCCGGAACCGGTACAATCGTCCTGGAAGACTGCGCTTCGAGCTGTCCAATGCGGCCCGCAGTCCTCAACGATGATGTGCGCGCACCCGACGCCGATCGCGCTCGCGTCTCGCCGAGCCGAACCGAACGCTCGCGCTGAGACGCTGAGTCGGTCGCCTTCTCCACCTCGTGCGTGCGTGCCGAGACCAGGAAGGCCAGACCCCTGAGCAAGATCACTGTCGACCACGAAGACGACGCCACCGAAACCACCGTTTCCGCACAACTCGATTCGACCCACGTCGCCCCCACCTTCGCGGAGCTGGGTGTGCGCGAGGAGATCGTCCGCGCCCTCGCCGAGCACGGCATCGAGCGCACCTTCGCCATCCAGGAGCTCACGCTTCCGCTGGCCCTCGCCGGCGACGACCTCATCGGCCAGGCCCGCACCGGCATGGGCAAGACCTTCGGCTTCGGCGTTCCGCTGCTGCATCGCGTCACCACCGAGGGTTCCGGAACCACCGCCCTCGACGGCACCCCGCGCGCCCTGGTGATCGTCCCGACCCGGGAGCTGTGCATCCAGGTCGCCGGCGACCTGGAGAACGCCTCGAAGTACCTGCCCGGCAGCGGCAAGAAGGGCCTCGAGGTCCTCGCGATCTACGGCGGCCGCCCGTACGAGCAGCAGATCGAGCAGCTGCAGAAGGGCGTCGACGTCGTCGTCGGCACCCCCGGCCGCCTGCTGGATCTCGCGAACCAGGGTCACCTGATCCTCGGCAAGATCGGCGTGCTCGTCATGGACGAGGCCGACGAGATGCTCGACCTCGGCTTCCTCCCCGACATCGAACGCATCCTGAACATGGTCCCCGACCGTCGTCAGACGATGCTGTTCTCGGCCACCATGCCGGGACCGATCATCACTCTCGCCCGCACGTTCCTGACGCAGCCGACGCACATCCGGGCCGAGGAGCCCGAGTCGTCGGCGGTGCACGAGCGCACCAACCAGCTCGTGTACCGGGCGCACGCCCTCGACAAGGCCGAGCTCGTCGCCCGTGTGCTGCAGGCCGAGGGCCGCGGCGCGACGATGATCTTCACCCGGACCAAGCGCACCGCCCAGAAGGTCGCCGACGACCTCGTCGAACGCGGCTTCGCATGCGGTGCCGTCCACGGCGACCTCGGCCAGATCGCTCGCGAGAAGGCTCTCGACAAGTTCCGCAACGGCAAGATCGACGTGCTCGTCGCCACCGATGTCGCCGCGCGCGGCATCGACATCGACGACGTCACGCACGTCATCAACTACCAGTGCCCCGAGGACGAGAAGACCTACGTCCACCGCATCGGCCGCACCGGTCGCGCCGGACGCACGGGTACCGCGATCACGCTCGTCGACTGGGACGACGTGCCGCGCTGGGAACTCATCGACAAGGCCCTCGACCTGGGCATGCCGGAGCCGGTCGAGACGTACTCGAGCTCGCCGCACCTGTACGAGGAGCTGAACATCCCCGAGGGCGCAACCGGAACGGTCCGCAAGGCCCGCACCGCGGCCACCGGCGAAGCGGCGGACGGCGAAGCGCGCCGCGAACGCCCGAAGCGCACCACCACGCGGGTGCGTCGTCGTACCCGCGGCGGCAGGCCCGTCACGCCCGAAGCCGGCACCCCGGATGTGGCCGCTCAGGACGCGTCCGCGCCGAGCACCGCCGCGGCACCGGCCGGCGAAGCCGCTGCGGAAGGTGACGCCGCGCCCGCCCGCCGCCGTCGCCGGCGGCGTCGTGGCGGTTCGTCCTCCAACGCCACCGCAGCCACGCAGGACACGGTCTCGGCCTCGGCGGCCCAGTAGCCGCGGCCACGTGCTCGCTCCCGAGCGCCGCACGCGCACCGACCTGATCGTCGCAGCCGTACTCGCCGTCGCCGTCGTGGTGGCGGCGAGTGTGGTCTGGCTGCGATCCGACGCGCGCGGCACGACATCGATCACGTGGGACGGGCCGGTGACCGTCCCGGCCGCCGCGACCACGGTTCCGGCCACCCTCGGGGAGGTGTGGCGCGCCGCCAGCGCCGCCACCACGCGTCCGCTCGTGGTGGGTGGAACCGTCGCGACCGCCGACGGCGGCAGCGTCGTCGGTCGCGATCCGGAGACCGGCGCCCAGCGCTGGATCTACGAGCGGAACATGCCGCTGTGCGCGGCGACCGCCGCGTGGCAGACGGTCGTGGCCGTCTACCGGGACCGGCGGGGATGCAGCCAGGTCACCCAGCTGAACGCGGGCACCGGGGCGCGGGGCGCCCAACGGAGCAGCGACGCCGACGACGCGGTCGTCCTCGTCGACGCCGGCACCCACCTGATCTCCACGGGCGACACCCGCCTCGAGATGTGGCGGTCGGACCTGGTCCGCACCGTCGAGTACGGACGCGTCGACGCGCCGGTCAACCCGAACGCGCAGCCGCGGACCGGATGCACGCTGCTGTCCGCTGCCGCGAGCAACAACCGGCTCGCCGTCGTCGAGAACTGCCCGGGTGAGGACGCCGACCGGCTGACACTGCTCGATCCGGTGCCCGACGACAATCAGAAACCGGAAGAGTTCGCGTCGTCGGTGCTGGCCGACGCGGCCCAGGACCCGACCGGCTCCCCCGCACCCGGAACACGCGTCATCGCCGTCGCAGGCGACCGCACCGCCCTGTACCTGCCGCCCGGGGCCGGGGCCGGACCGCGCATCGAGGTCTTCGGAGAAGCCGGGCAGACCGTCGCCGAATATCCACTCCCCCGTCCGGCCACCGATGCCGCGACCGTCCCCGCCAAGACCCGGGACGGAATCGTCACGTGGTGGACCGGGGAGGCCACCATCGGTCTCGGAACGACGGATCTGGCGCCGCGCTGGACCGTGCCGGGCACCACCGGCTGGGGCGACTCGATGGCCGGTGCGCTGCTGCTGCCCGTGGACGACGCCCTCGCGGTCGTCGACCCGGCGTCCGGCACGGTGCAGGGCCGCATCCCCGTCAACCGCGAGGAGGCCGGCCCGGTGGCCGTGGCGGTCGCGGGCAGCACCGTCCTCGAACAGCGCGGCGACGAGGTCGTCGCGCTGCGCTGAGGCCGGGCTACCGCAGGTCGTGCTACCCGGGTTCGGGTTACTGGGGTTCGAACGTCACCAGGCCCTTGCCGGCCCAGTACCCGAGCAGGTTCTCGGCGAGCTCGCGATAGGCCTGCGCGCCCTTGTTCTTGCGGCCGGCGAGCACCGTCGCGCCGGACGCCGACGCCTCCGCGAACCGGACGGTCCGGGGAACGGGCGGCGCCAGCACCGGCATGTCGTACCGGTCCGCGACGTCGGCGAGCACGTCCCGGCTGTGCGTGGTGCGCGCGTCGTACAGCGTCGGGAGCGCCCCGAGCAGTTCCAGGTCGGGGTTGGTCACCTGCTTGACCTCGGAGACCGTGCGCAGCAGCTGACCGACGCCGCGATGGGCGAGGGTCTCGCACTGCAGCGGCACGAGCACCGCCTCGGCGGCGGTGAGACCGTTGAGTGTCAGCACGCCGAGCGACGGCGGGCAGTCGATGATCACGACATCGAAGTTCGGAAGCAGCGGCGCCAGCGCCCGCTTCACCGTGAATTCCCGTCCCGGACGCATCAGCAGCAGCGCCTCGGCGCCCGCCAGATCGATCGTCGCGGGCAGCAGGCTCACCCCTTCGTCCGTGTCGAGCAGAACCTCCTTCGCCTCCGCGTCCCCGACGAGCACGTCGTGCACGGACCGTTCGAGCCGGTCCGGGTTGTGCCCGAGCGAGAACGTCAGACATCCCTGAGGATCGAGGTCGACGACGAGTACCCGCTGTCCCGCCCCTGCCAATGCCGCCCCCAGCGACGCGACGGTGGTCGTCTTCGCGACGCCACCCTTCTGATTTGCCACTGCAAGTACCGTTGTCACGCGTCGATCCTCGCGCACTTCGCGCCGGCACGCGACAATTGAGGCCACACCCCGCACATCCGCGAACCCCCGATTCTCCCGAAAAGGACGGCAGCCGAACGTGATCCGCCGCGCCCGCCCCGACGATGTCGATGCCGTCACCGGCCTGATCCACGGCCTCGCCGAGTACGAGAAGGCACCCGACGAATGCACCGTGGTGCCCGAGCAGATCCACACCGCGCTGTTCGGTCCCCACCCGGCGGCGTTCGCGCACGTCGCCGAGACCGACACCGGCGAGGTCGTCGGACTGGCCCTGTGGTTCCTGAACTTCTCCACCTGGGACGGCGTGCACGGGATCTACCTCGAGGACCTGTTCGTGCGTCCCGAGCACCGCGGGCACGGATACGGCCGCGCGCTGCTGGCTGCGCTGGCCGCCGAATGCGTCGAACACGGCTACAGCCGGCTCAGTTGGTCGGTGCTGGACTGGAACACCCCGTCGATCGGGTTCTACCGTGCGCTCGGCGCGGTGCCGCAGGACGAGTGGACCACCTTCCGGCTGACCGGCGACGCTCTCACCGCGCTGGGCACGGAGGGCGGCAGCTAGCCGTCAGCGGCCGTCCGGGTCCGACCCGTGTTCGGCGTCGGGTGCGTACTCCTCCGCGAGCCAGGTCGTCGTCTGCGGCACGAACAGCAGCACCAGCGCGGGCACGACGATCACCGACAACACGATGCCCAGCACCAGCTGGTGCGAGTCGGTCAGCAACGACCACGCCACCGGCAGCAGCAGCAACTGCGCGACGACCGCGACGGCCCTGCCCCAGCGCTTGCCGCGCAGCAGCGCGATCCCGGCGGCGAGCACACCGCCGAACAGGATGCCCAGCCACAACGCCAGTCCGTATCCGTTGGTGACGCTCTGGTCGTGGGTCCCGGACAGGGCACGCACGACCGAGTACACCGCGAACCCGATCGCGACGATTCCCTCGAGGACGACGAGGGAACCTGCGATGCGCACGGTCGACGGAACGCTGCTTCGGGGGGACTCGATGGGCACCCGGCCAGCGTAGTGGACCCGATCGCGACCACTTAGGCTGATGCTCCGTGCGCGCACTGCTGATCGTGAATCCCCATGCGACGACGACCACTCCCGCGGGCCGGGACCGGCTCGCGCACGCGCTCGGCGGCGCCGTCGCACTCACCGTGGCGCACACGACACATCGCGGTCACGCCGCAGAACTGGCCCGCTCCGCCCACGCCGACGGCATGGACGTGATCGTCGCGCACGGCGGGGACGGCACCGTCAACGAGATCGTCAACGGCCTGCTGGGGTCCCCGTCCGAGCCTGCGGATCCGACGTTGCCGCTGCTGGCCGTCGTGCCGGGCGGTTCCGCGAACGTGTTCGCGCGGTCGCTGGGAATGTCCGCCGACCCGATGGAGGCCACCGAGCAACTGCTCGGACTGCTCGTCGAGCGCACGCACCGCCGGATCGGGCTCGGTCACTGCGTGGGCCGCTGGTTCGTCTTCAACGCCGGACTGGGCCTCGATGCCCAGGTCTGTGAGGCGATCGACATCAGCCGGGACGGCGGCAAGAAGGTCACGACCGCCCGGTACGTGCGGCACGCGATCGCTCAGTTCTTCGCGTCCAAGCGCGCCGAGCCCGCCCTCACGGTCGAATTGCCGGACCGCGATCCGGTGTCCGGGGTCTATTACGCGTTCGTGTCGAATTCGAGCCCGTGGACGTTCCTGGACACGCGCCCGGTCCACACCAATCCGGGCACCTCGTTCGACACGGGTCTGGGCGTCTTCGCGATGCGCACGATGGCCGTGTTGCCGAGCCTGCGCGTCATCACACAGTTCCTTGCGCGGAACGGCGACCCCCGTTCGAAACATCTGTTGCGGGCCGACGACGTGGAACGGGTACGGGTGGTCTCCTCCCGGCCGATCGGTCTGCAGGTCGATGGCGACTACCTGGGCCTTCACGAGGAGGTCGAGTTCGTGTCGGTGCCCGCAATACTCGATGTGGTGGCTCCCGCGCGATGAATTCCAACAATGGGATTATGTGAATTGGGTTACATTTCCGCTGTCAAGGGTGTAAAAAGTTAGATCGGCAACATGCCCGAACACCGGTGGCGTGAGCTTGCCCACGGTCGGGGCGAATTCTATTGACTTCACGCTCGTTCGTGAAAGCATTCACAAGTAACCGCGCGGAAACACATGTCGGACGCGCGCACGAACTTGCAGCAACCAATCACCCCGGTGCGGAGCACCTTCGAAGGAGAGTAGAAGCATGGACTGGCGCCACAAGGCAATCTGTCGCGACGAGGATCCGGAGCTGTTCTTCCCCGTGGGAAACAGCGGCCCGGCCATCGCGCAGATTGCTGATGCCAAGCTCGTGTGCAACCGCTGCCCGGTCGTCGCGGACTGCCTGTCCTGGGCCCTCGAGTCCGGTCAGGACGCCGGAGTCTGGGGTGGAATGAGCGAGGACGAGCGTCGCGCGCTCAAGCGTCGCAACGCCCGTACCCGCGCCCGCACCGCCGTCTAGACAGAGCACGGACGCCACCCTGCCTCACGGCGGGGCGGTCGTCGCAGGGCAAGAGGACAGCCCGGCACCATTTCGGGTGCCGGGCTTTTGTCTGCCCGCGGCAGACCGGGCAGCGCGCCCGGCAGGCCTGCACAGCCCCGGTCAGTTCACCGGCACCCGGCCCAGCGGAAGCCGCAGATGCGCGTCGGTGCCGCCCGACTCCCCCCGCTCGAGCCGCAGCGTCCCGCCGAGCTCCGCAGCGACCAGCGTCCGCACGATCTGCAGCCCGAGCCGGTCGGCGTCCTCGAGCACGAAACCTTCCGGCAGGCCCTTGCCGTCGTCGTGGACGACCACGTCGAGCCACCGCGCCGAACGGTCCGCACGCAGCGTCACGGTCCCGTGCGCGCCCGGTTCGAACGCGTGCTCGACGGAGTTCTGCACCAGCTCGGTCAGCACCATGACGAGTGGGGTGGCCCGGTCCGCCGGGAACACACCGAGACTGCCTTCGCGTCGCACCCGGATCTGATTGCCCACCGTCGCGACGTCGATGACGATCGGGATCAACCGGTCGACCACATCGTCCAGGTCCACTTCCTCGTCGACGGACATCGACAGCGCCTCGTGCACCAGCGCGATCGACGTCACGCGCCGCACCGCCTCCCCGAGGGCCTGCTGGGCCTCGACGTTCCCGGTGCGCCGCGCCTGCAGCCGCAGCAGGGCCGCGACCGTCTGCAGGTTGTTCTTCACCCGGTGATGGATCTCGCGGATCGTCGCATCCTTGCTCAGCAACGCGCGGTCGCGACGCTTGACCTCGGTGACGTCGCGGATCACCACCGCCGCACCCTCGAGCCGGCCGCCCGGTGCCAGCACCAGCGCCCGCAACAACACCGTCGCACCGCGCGCCTCGATCTCCATGCGCTGACCGATGCGGCCCTGCACGGCACCGCTGAGGTAGTCGGCGACGTCGCCGCTCTCGAACGGGTCGGTTACCAGCGCCCTCGTCGTCTCGATCAGGTCCTGGCCGACCAGGTCGGAGTTCAGACCCATGCGGTGGTAGGCGGACAGCGCGTTGGGGCTCGCGTACACCACGCGCCCCTCACGGTCGAGACGGATGAACCCGTCACCGGCGCGCGGGCTCGACTTGGTGTCCGACCGGGACTCCGGCGTCGGGAACGTGCCCTCGCAGATCATCCGGTACAGCGCGTCGGCGCATTCCAGATAGGCGGTCTCGAGCGCACTCGTCGAACGACGGGACACGCGCGCCGCATCGCGGCTCAGCACCGCGATGACCTTGCCGTCCCAGCGCACCGGCACGGCCTGGCGGCGCAGCGGCACAGGGTCGTTCGGATCGACGTCCGCGACGACGATCTTTCCGCTCTCGAACGCCTTCCGGACGTACGGGTGCTCGTCCTCGGACACGATCGTCCCGACGGAGTCCTCGGGCAGCACGGTCGAGGCCGTGGTGGGCCGGCACTGGGCGACGCACACGATGTCGCTGGGTTCCGCATTGACCCACAGCAGCACGTCCGCGAACGACAGATCCGCGAGCAACTGCCATTCCCCGACGACCCGTTGGAGATGGTCCACCGCCGCACCCGGCAGGTCGGTGTGCTGGGCGAGCAGGGCACTGAGTGTGGACACCGGTTTCCCGCCGTTCAGGAGATGACTGCGATGAGATCGCCCGCCTGGATGACATCACCCACGGCGACATCGAGCGCGGTGACCGTGCCGGAGGTCTCGGCGATGACCGGGATCTCCATCTTCATCGATTCGAGGATCACGAGGGTGTCGCCCACGTCGACGACGTCCCCCTTGCTCACCACCACCTCGAAGACGGTGGAAACCATCTCGGCGCGTACGTCTTCAGCCATCGAAACCCCAATCCATGGACGTGACGGCGGACCTGCCGACAGGCCCACCCAACCACACGTGAAACACTGTAATGAACGAGAAAGGAGTCCCGACCATGGGTAAGCGAGGCCGCAAGAAGCGCAGCCGCAAGGGTAACGCCGCCAACCACGGTAAGCGTCCCAACGCCTGAGGCGTAGGCACAGACGTCGAAGGGGCCGGAAAGCACACGCTTTCCGGCCCCTTCGATGGTTCTCGGGCGGTTCGATCGGCCTTCGGCCGTCAGCCCTCCGTCTCGGTGCGCTTCACCACGACGTTCCGGCGGATCTCGATCATCAGGCGTTCCCGCAGCCCTTCGGGAGCGTGCTCGCCCCCGCACTTGCGGCTGAGCAACGATTTGATCTTCTCCTCGATGCCGTACGCCTCGAGGCACGGGCCGCACTCGTGCAGGTGATGCTCCAGCCGCGCGCGGGACGTCTCGTCGCACTCGGAGTCGAGCAGCAGGTACACGTCCGCGATCACCGCGGAGCAGTCGATCGGTTCGAATTCGGTCGGCTCGCTCACCGAGCTCCCCCCTTCTCGTTCGCGGTCTTCGTTTCTGCTGCCGCGGCAACGGCGGCGTCGACCGCGCCGTCCCGGTTGAATCCCCGTTCACGCGCCACGTCGGCGAGCAGGCCGCGCAGCTGCTTGCGTCCGCGATGCAGGCGCGACATCACCGTGCCGATGGGCGTGCCCATGATCTCGGCGATCTCCTTGTAGGGGAATCCTTCGACGTCGGCGTAGTACACAGCCATCCGGAACTCCTCGGGAAGTTCCTGCAGCGCCTGCTTGATCGCGTCGTCCGGCAGCGCGTCGAGGGCCTCGACCTCGGCCGACCGCAGACCGGTGGACATGTGTTCGGCGGTCGCGGCGAGCTGCCAGTCGGTGATCTCGTCCGTCGGATACTGCGCCGGCTGGCGCTGCTTCTTGCGGTACGAGTTGATGTAGGTGTTCGTCAGGATCCGGTACAACCACGCCTTGAGGTTGGTGCCTTCCTTGAACGACGCGAACGCCGAGAACGCCTTGATGAACGTCTCCTGGACCAGATCCTCCGCGTCCGACGGGTTGCGGGTCATCCGCAGGGCCGCGCCGTAGAGCTGGTCCAGCATCGGCAGCGCGTCACGCTCGAACCGTTCGGCCAGCTCCGCACCTGACTCTTCGACCACACCGATCCCTTCACTTGCCGTATCCGTGAAGGCTACCGGCCGCGGTGGGCACAGCACAGGCACGCGGTACTCCGATCACTGTTCGATCACTGTTCGTCGTTCACGGTCGTCCCCCGACCGGGGGCGGCCACCCCGGATCAACAACGCGTCCGGGCGAGTTGTTCCCCGTGGCCGGCGCTGTCCTGGAACGTGCGGCCCTAGAGTGTCCGGCATGGCCTCGACCTCCACGCCCGCGACGAAATTGCTGACCCGGGAGAAGGTGTCGCACCGGGTTCACGAATACGACCACGACGCCCGCGCCGCGTCGTACGGCACCGAGGCCGTCGACGTGCTGGGCGAGCGGCTCGGCGTCGAGGCCGCGCAGATCTTCAAGACGCTGGTGGTGAAGCTGTCCGACGGCAAACTCGCGGTCGCGGTGATCCCGGTGCCGGCCAAGCTCTCCCTGAAGGCCGCGGCCGGGGCACTCGGTGGCGGTAAGGCGGTGATGGCCGAACGCGCCGACGCCGAACGCGCCACCGGGTACGTGCTCGGCGGGATCTCTCCGCTCGGTCAGCGCAGCCGGTTGCGCACGGTCGTCGATTCGTCCGCGCAGAACTGGGAGCAGGTGCTGTGCAGCGCGGGCCGCCGCGGGCTGGAAATCGAACTGGCGCCCGCCGATCTGATCCGGCTGACCGGCGCGGTCGTGGCCCCGATCACCGCAGGTCCGTAGCCCTTTCCCTGCCCGATCCTCCGCCCGTCGCGACGGGTCGCGATCTCTGTGATGGTTGACACACCTTCCGGAATGAATGTACATTCACTCACAGTGAAGGGGCATTCATTCACATCGCGAAACACCCCGCGAACCCGAGCCGACGAGGAGTCACCATGTCCGGATTCGAAGACATCACCTACGAGGTCGAAGACCACGCCGCGGTCATCACGATCAACCGCCCGGAGCGCTACAACGCCTTCCGCGGCAAGACGGTCGAAGAACTGATCAAGGCGTTCCGTTCCGCTTGGGCCGACAGCCGTGTCGCCGCGATCATCCTCACCGGCGCGGGCGAGAAGGCGTTCTGCACCGGAGGCGACGTCAAGCAGCGCGCCGAGACCGGCGACTACGGCCCCACCGAGTCCGGCATGTTCGAAATCGGCAACCTGCACAAGCTGATTCGCGACGTCCCCAAGCCCGTCATCGCGGCGGTCAACGGCATCGCCGTCGGCGGCGGTCACGTCCTGCACGTCCTGTGCGACCTGACGATCGCCTCGGAGAACGCGAAGTTCGGCCAGGCCGGCCCGCGTGTCGGTTCGTTCGACGCCGGCTTCGGCTCCGCCTTCCTCGCCCGCGTCGTCGGAGAGAAGCGCGCCCGCGAGATCTGGTACCTGTGCCGCCAGTACGACGCCGCCACCGCCGAGCGCTGGGGTCTGGTGAATTGGGTTGTCCCGCAGGACAAACTGCTCGAGGAGGCCAAGGCGATCGTCGCCGAGATCGCCGAGAAGAGCCCCACCGCGATCCGATTCCTCAAGCAGTCGTTCAACGCCGACACCGACCACCAGGCCGGGCTGAGCAATCTCGCGATGTCCGCACTCGACCTGTTCGGCAAGTCCGACGAAGGACTCGAGGGAGCCAAGGCCTTCGCGGAGAAGCGCCCCGCCGACTTCGCCAAGTACGTCAACGCCTGATCCGCCGGTCACACCCCTCGAAAGGACATTCCGCAATGGGCAACATCGCATTGGTGACCGGCGCCGGCTCCGGTATCGGCAAGGCCATCGCGCTGGCGTTCGCCGCGCAGGGCGACCGCGTGATCGCCGCCGACCTCGATCTCGCCGCCGCCGAAGCCACCGCCAAGGAGAACACCGAACTCATCACCGCTCTGCCGGTGGACATCTCGGTCCGCGCCCAGGTCGACGAACTGCGCGATCGGACCTTCGCCGAGGTAGGCGTCCCCAACGTCGTCGTCAACGCCGCCGGCTGGGACCGGACCGACCAATTCCTCAACGCGACACCGGAATTCGCGGAGAAGGTCGTAGCGATCAACTACCTCGGCCCGGTGCACGTCTGCAGCGCTTTCCTCCCCGGCATGATCGACGCGGGCAACGGGGGCCGCGTGAT
Source organism: Rhodococcus sp. NPDC003383 (assembly GCF_053589115.1). Taxonomy (NCBI): domain Bacteria; kingdom Bacillati; phylum Actinomycetota; class Actinomycetes; order Mycobacteriales; family Nocardiaceae; genus Rhodococcus; species Rhodococcus sp. NPDC003383. The sequence goes on from NZ_JBSFRG010000006.1 coordinate 28,078, forward strand.
CAACCTCGCGTCCGACGCCGGCCGCGTCGGCAGCTCCGGCGAGTCCATCTACGCGGGCGCGAAAGGCGGCGTCATCGCCCTCACCAAGTCGCTCGCACGAGAGATGGCCCGCCACGGCATCTCCGTCAACTGCGTCTGCCCCGGCCCCACCGACACCCCGCTGTTCCAGGCGCAGGACGAGAAGCTCAAGGCAGCGCTGATCAAAGCGATTCCGTTCCGCCGGCTCGCCCGGCCCGAGGAGGTCGCCGCGCCCGTCCTGTTCTTCGCATCGGAATCCGCGTCGTTCATCACCGGCCAGGTGATCAGCGTCAGCGGCGGCCTCACCATGGCCGGCTGAACCGGCAACCAGGAGGGACGGACACCATGACCGCGTCGTACAACGCCCGGGCCTACCGGGAGTACTTCGAGAACGATTTCACGTACCTCAACGGCTTCCGGCGCAACACCGGGCGGTTCGGGAACCGGATCGCCGTCAGCGATCCGGACACCGGACAGCAGTGGACCTACGCCCAGCTCGGTGCACGGGTGGACCGCATCGCGACCGGTCTCGCGGACGCCGGGGTGGTCGCCGGGGACGTCGTCGCCTACCAGCTGTTCAACGGTGTCGAAATCGCCGAGCTGTATCTCGCCACCCAGGCCGTGGGCGCGGTCGGGTCACCGGTGAACTACCGCCTCGCCGCCGGGGAGACGGCCTTCGTGCTGGACAAGAGCGCGCCGACGGTGTTCGTCTACGACACCGAACTCACCGACACGGTGCGCGAGGCGTTGCAGCTCGCGCAGCACACCCCGAAGGTGATCGTAGTGGTCGGCGACGGCGACCCCGTCGAAGCGGACGGCGTCACCGTGATCCGCTACGGTCACCTGGCCGCCGACCGCGTGGCCCTGCCGCCGCTGCACCGCACGGTGTGGGACGAGACCACCCGCCTCTACACCTCCGGCACCACCGGAATGCCGAAGGGCGTGCCGCTCAACAGCATGATCGAGGTCTTCAGCGCGCACGACGTGATCATGCACTTCCCGCTGACCCCCGAGGACCGGACGCTCAACATGACGCCGTGGTTCCACCGCGGCGGCCTGTACTCCGGCGGCCCGAACCCGGTGTTCTACGTCGGCGGTGAGGTGGTGCCGCTGCGGACGTTCGACGCGGACCGGGTGCTCGATCTCGTCGCCGAGCGTGGACTGACGTTCCTCATCGGTGCCCCCACCAACCTCGCGATGCTCGCCACCGCCCAGGAGGCACGCCCGCGCGACCTGTCCAGCCTGCGCGGCATCGTGACGATGGGCGCCCCGCTCGAACGCGAAGCGGCGCTGCGCTACCAGCAGGTGCTCAACCCCCGGATCTTCAACGGCTACGGCAGCACCGAAGGGTTCTGGAACACCTTCCTGCGGCCGGCGGACCTGCCCGACCGGGCCGGCAGTGCGGGCCGCGCCTGCACCGACGACGACGTCCGCGTGGTCCGCGTGTACGCGGACCGGCTCGCGGATCCGGACGACGTGGTCGCCAAGGACGGCGAGGACGTCGGTGAGATCATCGTCCGCTCCCCCAAGTGCGCCAACGCCTACTTCGACTCCCCCGATCAGGAGAAGGCGAAGTTCCACCGCGGATGGCTGCACATCGGCGACCTCGGCACGTGGGACGCCGACGAATTCGTCACCGTCGTCGGCCGCAAGGACGACATGCTCGTCTCCGGCGGGGAGAACGTCCACCCGGTGCAGGTCGAAGAAGCCCTCAACGCCCATCCCCAGGTGCGGGACTCGCTCGTCGTCGGCGTTCCCCACGACACGTGGGGCCGGATCGTCGTGGCCTACATCGTCGCCGAGGAACCCACCCTGACCGCCGATGCCCTCGACGCCCACTGCCGGGACCACCCGATGCTGTCGTCGTTCAAACGACCGCGCGCCTACCGCTTCGTCGAGTCGCTGCCGGTCAGCGCAACCGGCAAGAAACTCCACTACCGGGCGACCGACACCGCCGCCGGCGAGTACGCCGCCGGCCTGTTCACGACCCCCACGGCCTCGAAGATCGCCCGGTGAGCACCGCCGCACCCGGGCCAAGGACGGACACCATGAACGCACGACTGGAATACGACTCCGAACACCGGCAGTTCCGCGAGGTCGCCCGCGACTTCGTCCGGGACCGGATCACGCCGGTGCACGAGGACTGGGAACGGGCGTCGCGCCTCGACCGGTCCCTGTTCACCGACGCCGGCAAACTCGGGCTGCTCGGTTTCTCCGTCGACGAGAAGTACGGCGGCCCCGGCGTCGACGACTTCCGCTACAACGCCATCCTCATCGACGAGGTCAACCGCGCCGGGAACGCCGCCGCAGGCATCGCGTTCTCCCTGCAGAACGACGTGGTCCTGCCCTACCTCACGGACATGACCGACGACGAGCAGAAGGCCCGCTGGCTGCCCGGCGTCGTGACCGGCGAGACGGTGCTGGGCATCGCGATGACCGAGCCCGGCGCCGGCAGCGACCTGACCGGCATCCGCACCACCGCCGTCCGCGACGGCGACCACTACGTGGTCGACGGAGCCAAGACGTTCATCTCCAACGGACAGAACGGGGACCTGTTCGTCGTCGCGACCCGCACCTCCCCCGACCCGCACAACGGGCTGACGCTGCTCGTCGTCGAGGCCGACACCCCCGGGTTCTCCCGCGGACGCAACCTCGAGAAGATCGGCCTGCACGCCCAGGACACCAGCGAGCTGACCTTCACCGGCATGCGTGTGCCGGTCGCGAACCGGCTCGGCGAGGAGGGACAGGGCTTCCACCAGCTCGTGCACAACCTGCCGCAGGAACGGCTCTCGCTGTCGATCGGCGCGGTCGCCGCCGCGGAGGGGGTGTTCGCGCAGACCGTCGAGTACGTCAAGGAACGCAAGGCGTTCGGCAAGCCGGTGGCCGGCTTCCAGAACACCCGGTTCGTGCTCGCGGAACTGGCCACCGAACTGGATCTGGCCCGCACCTTCCTCGACGACTGCATCGCCGAGCACGTCGCCGGTGAGCTGTCCGCGGCCCGCGCGGCCCGGCTCAAGTGGTGGACGACCGAACTGCAGGTGCGCGTGGCGGACCGCTGCCTGCAACTGCACGGCGGCTACGGCTACATGCGCGAATACGCGGTGTCCCGCGCGTTCGTCGACGCCCGCATCCAGACGATCTACGGCGGCACCACCGAGATCATGAAGACGATCGTCGCCAAGGACCTGGGCATCTGAGACGACCGGTCATCCGAGACGCCGGGCCGAATTGCGTTCCGGAACAACACGATCCACCATCGGAAACGGAGAAGCCATGACTGTCCTCGTCGGACGCGAAGGCCACGTCGGCATCATCACCCTCGACCGTCCCGCCGTGAACGCGTTCGACGAGGAGCAGACCGCCGGATTCGCCGCGGCGGTCGCGGAACTCGGCGCCGACACCCACGTGCGGTCGCTGCTGATCCGCGGGGCGGGCCGGCACTTCTGCGGTGGAGCCGACATCGCGATGATGGACTCCTGGCGGACCGCCCCCGATCGCCGCGAACGTCTCGCCCGTTTCGCCGAGAGCCTCCAGGAAGCTCTGGAGACGCTGGCGGAGCTGCCGAAACCGTCGATCGCGGCGATCACCGGCGCCGCGACCGGCGGCGGCCTCGAACTGGCGCTGGCCTGCGACTTCCGCATCGCCGGCACGTCCTCCCGGATCGGCCTGCCCGAGGTCGGGCTCGGGCTGCTGCCCGGCGCCGGCGGAACCCAGCGGCTGACCCGGATCGCCGGGCCCGCCGTCGCCACCCGGCTCGTCCTCGGCGCCGAACTCGTCGACGGAGCGGAGGCGCACCGGCTCGGGATCGTGCACTGGGTGGTCGACGGCGGTGTCGAGGAGGCTGCGATGCGGCACGCGCAGCGGCTCGCGGCACTGCCTCCGGCCGCCTACGGCGCGGCCAAGCGCTGCATCGCCGCCGCACGCGGCACCGACGGTTTCGCCACCGAGATCGACGAGATCGGCCGGCTCATCGAGACCGACGAGACGGCCCGGCTGCTCGAACGGTTCGTGACCGCCGCACGCTGACCGGGCCCATCCGCCCGATCGGTACTGTGAATCCACCCATCGGCGACGAGGAGCACCCACCATGACCACCCGAGACGACGCGCTGAACGTCGACGAGGCCGTGCGCGCCGTGCGCGCCCACTCGCGTCGCAAGCAGGTGCTCGAGGCCGCGGTGCGCCTGATGGAACAGACCGGATTCCACCAGATGTCGATGCAGGCCCTCGCCGACGAGGCGGGGGTCAGCGTCGGCCTGATCTACAAGTACTTCGGCGGCAAGGAGGACGTGCTCCTCGCGACCGTCACCTCGATCCTCGACGCCTTCCGCGACCAGCTGGAACCGGCGATGGACGCCGTCGGCGACGACCCGGTCGAGCGGTTGGCGGCGGGCATGCGGCGCTATCTCGAGGTCGTCGACACCAACCTCGACGCGGTGGTCCTGACCTACCGGGAGAGCCGCACGCTCGACAAGACGGGCCGGGAACGTATCAAGGAACTCGAGGTCGCCACTGCGGCACCGCTGCGCGCCACCCTCGAAACCGGCATCGCGTCCGGGGAGTTCAGCCCGGTCGACGTCGACCTCATCGTCTTCGACTTCATGCTCCTCGCCCACGGGTGGGCGCTGAAGCAGTGGCACTTCGGCCGGCACTACACACTCGACGAGTACACGACCCTGCAGATCCGGTTCGTGCTGAACTCGATCGTGCCCGCCGACCGTCGCGCGCGGTACCCGCACCTGCTCCGGCTGGCCTAGCGTCTACAAGAGAGCCATCTGCTCGCCGCTCCCGTCGTCGGGCACGAGCAGCTCGGGACCGTTGTTGCGCACGCTGTTGACCTTCGGGGAGACCCGGCGGACGGTGATCGCCGAGACCGCCTCGAGGCTCGGACGGATCAGGTCCGGATGCCCCAGGCTGTCCGGATCCAGCCAGGCGTCCCACCGGTCCGGCGGCAGGATCAGCGGCATCCGCTCGTGGACGTTGCGCAACTGCGCGACCGAGTCGGCGGTGAGGATCGTGGTGCTGACCAGCGGCGCCGCGTCGGGAACCTTCGGGTCGCGCCACACCGCCCACAGGCCCGCCATGCAGATCCGCGAACCGTCCTCCGGGGACATGTAGTACGGCACCTTCGCGGTCTTCCCGTCCGGTGTCGGTTCGACCTGCCACTCGTACCAGCCGTTCATCGGCACCAGGCAGCGCTTGTACCGCAGCGACTGCGCGAACGACGGCTTCGTGGCCACCGACTCGGAGCGGGCATTGAACAGCGGCGCGCTTCTGCCGATCTCCTTCGCGAACGGCGGCACGAGACCCCACCGCATGCGACGGATCCGCCGCGTCACCGGCTCGTCCGGATTCTCGCGATCGTGCCGGGCGACGACGGTGAGCACCCGGGTCGTCGGGGCGACGTTGAAATTGACGGCGTCGAAGTCGGTGGTGCTGTCGCTATTACCGTCTCCTCCCCCGACCGTCTCGTCGATCGCGTCGAGTTCCGCCGCGAGGGTCGCCGGGTCCGCCGTCGTCGCATACCTGCCGCACATAGGGCGAGTCTGACAGCCGGCTCCGACGACCACTTCCCCGCGTCGGACGCGCCGGGTGCACACCCGGCTGCGACGATGGGAGAAGATGGTCGGGTGAGTCTGTGGAGAGCCCCCCGAGCCGAGTCCCCCGTCGACGCGATCGTGACACTGCCCGGATCCAAGTCGATCACCAACCGCGCGCTGATCCTCGCCGCCCTCGCCGACGGTCCCTCGACGATCACAGGGGCCCTGCGCAGCCGCGACACCGACCTGATGATCGCTGCCCTGGGCGGACTGGGTACGACGATCACCGAGCGTGACGGCGGCACCACCCTCGACGTCGTTCCCGGCGACCTGCACGGCGGCGAGGTCGCCTGCGGGCTCGCCGGCACCGTCATGCGGTTCGTGCCGCCGCTCGCGGCACTCGCCGACGGGGACGTCTTCTTCGACGGCGACGAGCAGGCCAAGACCCGGCCGATGGGAACCGTCCTGGACGCCCTGCGTTCCCTCGGCGCCGACATCGACGGCGAGCGGCTGCCGTTCACCGTGCACGGCGCCGGCGCACTGCGCGGCGGAACCGTCACCATCGACGCGTCCGGGTCCTCGCAGTTCGTCAGCGGCCTGCTGCTGTCGGCCGCCCGCTACGACGAGGGCGTCACCGTCCGGCACAGCGGCGAGCCGGTGCCGTCGATGCCGCACATCGACATGACCGTCGAGATGCTGCGCGCCGCCGGTGTCGACGTCGACACCGCCGACGCGAACACATGGCGTGTGGCGCCGGGCCCGATCCGGGCGATCGACGTCGAGGTCGAACCGGACCTGTCGAACGCGACGCCCTTCCTCGCCGCCGCGGCCGTCACCGGCGGCACGGTGTCGGTCCCGATGTGGCCGAAGTCGACCACGCAGGCCGGCGACGCGATCCGCGAGATTCTCGAGCGGATGGGCGCGACCGTCACCTGGTCGGACGGCACCCTGACGGTGCGCGGCCCCGAGCGGCTCACCGGCATCGACATCGACCTGCACGACGTCGGGGAACTCGCCCCGACCGTCGCCGCCCTCGCCGCTCTCGCGACGACCCCGTCGCAGCTGCGCGGCATCGCGCACCTGCGCGGCCACGAGACCGACCGGCTCGCGGCGCTGGTGACCGAGATCGCCCGGCTCGGCGGATCGGCGACCGAAACGGAGGACGGACTGCGTATCGAACCGGCCACCCTGCACGGCGGTCGGTGGCAGTCCTACGCCGATCACCGCATGGCCACCGCCGGGGCGATCATCGGTCTCGTCGTCGACGACGTCGACGTCCACGACATCGGCACGACCTCCAAGACGCTGCCCGGATTCGAGTCGTTGTGGGCGGCGATGTTGACGGGAGCGCGCTCCTGAACCGGCGGCGCCGCCAGTACGACGAGTCCGACGTCCGGGTCCGCCCGGGCAAGGGCTCGCGGCCGCGCACCAAGGATCGCCCCGCCCACCTCGACGCCGTCGAGGGCATGGTCGTCTCCGTCGACCGCGGTCGCTGGGGCGTGGTGCTCGGCGGCGACCCGAAGCGCCCGATCGTGGCGATGCGCGCCCGCGAACTCGGCCGCACCCCGATCGTGGTCGGTGATCTCGTCGGCGTCGTCGGCGACCTGTCGGGCCGTCCTGACACGCTCGCGCGGATCGTGCGGGTCCACGACCGCGAGACGGTGCTGCGACGCACCGCCGACGACACCGATCCGTTCGAGCGGATCGTCGTCGCGAACGCGCAGCGGCTGCTCATCGTCGTCGCGCTCGCCGATCCGCCGCCGCGGACAGGTCTGGTCGAACGTGCGCTGGTCGCGGCCTATGCCGGCGGACTGACCCCCGTGCTGGGCCTGACGAAGTCCGATCTCGCCGACCCCGCCGAGTTCACCGCCCAGTTCGCCGATCTGGACCTGCCGGTGATGCTCGTCGGCAAGGACGACGACCTGACCGAGCTCACCGAGCTGATCACCGATTCGGTGACGGCGCTGATCGGGCACTCCGGCGTGGGCAAGTCGACGCTGGTCAACCGGCTGGTGCCGGACGCGGCCCGCGCGACCGGCGAGGTCTCCGGCGTCGGCAAGGGCCGGCACACCTCGACCCAATCGGTCGCTCTGCCGTTGCCCGGCGGCGGCTGGGTCGTCGACACCCCCGGCATCCGCTCGTTCGGGCTCGCGCACATCTCCGCGGAGAATGTCGTCGCCGCGTTCTCCGACCTGGCCGAGGCAGTGGAGGACTGCCCGCGCGGGTGCACCCACCTCGGCCCCCCGGCCGACCCGGAGTGCGCGCTCGACAACCTCGAGGGCAAGTCGTTGCGCCGCGCCCAGGCCGTGCGGGGACTGCTCACGGCGCTCACCGAGAACGAAGCCTGGTGACGCGGATCGGCCCCCGGCTCCGAAAAGGAGCCGGGGGCCGATCTGTAGCAACAGAGTCGCTCAGCGCATCCCCAGGACGCGACGGACGAATCCGCGCTTGCGGGTTTTCTCGATCGCGGTGGCCAGTCCGACCCGGCGACCGGTGAGCGGATCGATCTCGGACTTGCCGCCGAAACCGCGTTCCGATGCCGTCTCGGGAGCGGCGTCCCGGGTGTCCTTGAGGTACTTGTCGGGCAGCGACAGCTTCGCGATGGTGCGCCACGACTTCCAGTACTGCACCGCGAGCGGACCCGTGGTGTACGGAAGGTCGTACTTCTCGCACAGCGCCTTCACCCGGAGCGAGATCTCGTGGTACCGGTTGGACGGCAGGTCCGGGAAGATGTGGTGCTCGATCTGGTAGCTGAGGTTGCCGGTCATGAAGTCCATGACGCGGCCACCGGAGATGTTGGCCGAACCGAGCATCTGCCGCAGGTACCACTCGGCGCGCGTTTCGTTCTCGACGTCGGCCTTGGTGAACTTCTCGGCACCGTCCGGGAAGTGCCCGCAGAAGATCACGGCGTTGGTCCAGATGTTGCGCACGAAGTTCGCGGTCGCATTCGCGGTGAGCGTCGACTTCCAGGCCTTGCCGGTCAGCGCCGGGTGCACCACGTAGTCCTTGAGCGTCTGCTTGCCGAGCTTGACGAGCACCTCGCTACCGAGTTCCTTGGTGCGCTCGCGGTCGTCGCGCCCCTGGATGACCTTGCCGAGCTCGAGCAGCTGGATCGCGATGCCGTACTGGAACAGCGACGCGAGGATCGCGTTGTAGGCGACGTTGCCGAGGTAGAACGGCTTCCAGCGCTGGTCGCGGGTCACGCGCAGCAGCCCGTATCCCACGTCGTCGTCCATGCCGAGGATGTTCGTGTACTTGTGGTGCAGGTAGTTGTGGGTCTGCTTCCAGTGCGCCGACGGATCGACGTTGTCCCACTCCCAGTTCGCCGAATGCACCTCGGGGTCGTTCATCCAGTCCCACTGCCCGTGCATCACGTTGTGCCCGAGCTCCATGTTCTCGATGATCTTCGAGAGCGAGAGCATGGCGGTGCCCAGGACCCACAGCGAGCGCTTGCGGGAACCGAAGAGCACTGCGCGCCCGCCGACTTCGAGTCCACGCTGGAGCCGGATCGTGTTGCGCACGTAGCGGGCGTCCCGCTCGCCGCGCGCCTCCTCGATGTCGCGGCGGATGGCGTCGAGTTCGCGGCCGATGGCCTCGACGTCGGCCTCCGTCAGGTGCGCATACTCTTTGATGTCCGAAATGGCCATGCGGCTACCCTACCGTAAGTTACGGCCCCGTAGGTTAGCCGGATCCGCGCTGTGAGAGGAATCACAATCAAGATCGTTTCGCGCGGCGAGCGGCGAGTTTCGCCTCCGCCTGGGCGCGCAACGCCGTCAGCAGACCCCGTCGCCGGCCCGTCACCGGATCCACCGTGAGCTCCGCGACCCCGGGGCCCTGCACCCGCGAGAACTTGCGCTCGGACGAGGTCTCCGGCGCGTCGTCCGACGTGGCGCGCAGGAACCGGTCCGGCAACGCGAGCTTGTGGATGGTCCGCAACGCGAGCAGGTACTGCCGGCCGAGCGAACCGGTCGTGTACGGAAGGTCGTACTTCGCGCACAGCGCGCGCACCCGTGCCGCGATCTCCGGATACCGGTTGCTCGGCAGATCCGGGAACAGATGGTGCTCGATCTGGTAGCTCAGGTTCCCCGTCAGGAATCCCATCACCGGACCGCCGGAGATGTTCGCGCTGCCGAGCAGCTGCCGCAGATACCACTGCGCGTGCGTCTCGTTCTCGAACTGGTCGACGGTGAACTTCTCGGCCCCGTCCGGGAAGTGCCCGCAGAAGATCACCGCGTACGCCCACAGGTTCCGGACCAGGTTCGCGGTGAGATTCGCGGACAGCGTGCTGCGCCAGGCCGGGCCCGTCAACGCGGGGAACAACACCACGTCCTTGACGACCTGACGTGCCGCCTTGCGCGCAAAGTCCTTGTTGGGCTGCGAATTCCACTGCATACGCGGAACCCCATCGGCCTCCTTCTGTGCCGACAGGTCGTGCAGGGCGATGCCCCACTCGAAGGTCGCGGCGAGGACCACGTTCGCGATCGGCTGGAGAAGGTTGCGCGGCCGCCACGCCTCGTCGCGGGTCATCCGCAGGATCCCGAATCCCACGTCCTCGTCCATGCCGACGATGTTCGTGTACGTGTGGTGCGCGTAGTTGTGGGCACGCTTCCAGTGCGCCGACGGCCCCGTCTGATCCCACTCCCACGACGTGGAATGGATCTCCGGGTCGTTCATCCAGTCCCACTGCCCGTGCATCACGTTGTGCCCGAGCTCCATGTTCTCGATGATCTTCGCGAGCGAGAGCATCCCGGCACCCAGCACCCACAACGGACGTCGGGGGGAGCCGAACAGCACCGCCCGCCCACCGAGCTCGAGTACCCGCTGCAGCCGGATCGTGTTGCGGATGTAGCGGGCGTCCCGCACCCCGCGCGAGTCCTCGACGTCCCGGCGGATCGCGTCGAACTCACGACCCAGCGCTTCGATGTCCGAATCGCTGAGGTGCGCGAACGCGCGGATGTCGGTGATGGCCACTGAGGGTCCTTGCTGTGGAACGGGCGGTGGGCGTCAGGCGTCGAGAGTGCAGTCCCCGGCAGCCGCGGAAATGCAGGTCTGGACACGCTCACCCTCGGCGTGTTCCTGGCCGGACCGCAGATCGACGATGTGCCCCTTCTCGAGCGGGACCACACAAGTCTGACAGATCCCCATCCGGCAGCCGAACGGCATCAGTGCGCCGACGCTCTCACCGGCCTCGAGCAGCGTGGTCGCGCCGTCGACGGTGACGGTCTTGCCCGACTTCGCGAAGGTCACGGTGCCGCCGGAACCGGAGGTGTCGGCGCGGGTGACCGCGAACCGCTCGAGGTGCAGACGATCCTCGATGCCGGCCTTCTTCCAGAACGCCTCGATGTCGTCGAGCATCTGCTGCGGTCCGCACGCCCAGGTCTGACGCTCACGCCAGTCGGGGCAGACCTCGTCGAGCCGGTCCAGGGTGAACTTCCCCTGCGAGCGGGTGAGCTGGACGTGCGACCGGAACCGGTCGTGCGTGGCGTCGAACTTCTCGAGCTCGGCACGGAACATCACGTCGTCCGCGGTCGGCGCCGAGTGCACGTGCACGACGTCGGGCAGCTCGACGTCGCGGTCGACCGCGCGACGGTCGAGCGTGCGCAGCATCGACATGATCGGGGTGATCCCACTGCCGGCGGTGAGCATCAGGATCCGCTCCGGCGGCGGGTCGGGCAGCACGAAGTCGCCCTTCGGTGTCGCGAGCCGCACGATCGTGCCCGCGGGCACGCCGGTGACGAGGTGGCTCGACAGGAAACCTTCCGGCATCGCCTTGACCGCGATCGAGATGAGCTTGTCGTTCCAGGTGGGCGACGATGTCAGCGAGTAGGACCGCCAGTGCCACCGGCCGTCGATGTGCAGGCCGATGCCGATGTACTGACCCGGGTTGTAGCCGAAGTCGAATCCCCAGCCGGGCTTGATGACGAGGGTTGCCGAATCCGTCGTCTCCGGGCGCACCTCGACGATGCGGCCACGCAGCTCACGCGCGGACCACAGCGGGTTGACCAGGTGCAGATAGTCGTCGGGCAGCAGCGGGGTCGTGAATCGCGCGACCGCGCCTCGTACGAGATTCGACACGGATCGCTCGGACGCCGAGACGTGCGCCGCGGGACGCTCGATCCACTCCTTCAAACCCATCGACCACTTCTCCTCACCCGGTATGCCTACGGTGCCGTAGGTTACCAGAAAGCTACGGTGGCGTAGGTTACGGACAAGTGGTCGACAAACAGCTGGAACGGTTCCGGAACTAGAGCAGTTCCAGAAGGAACGGCAACTCCTGCGTCGCATACCAGGCGAGCTGGTGGTCCTCCGCGTCGCCGAGCACGAACTCGGCTTCCTCGTCACCCATGTCCGCGGCGTCGATGACCTCGACGGCCCGCGCCACGTCCGCTTCGGCTCCTTCGAGGTCGACGTGCACCGAGGCCACCGACTTCAGCGTGACGGGCGCGGCGAGGCGGACGACCGCATCGTCGAGATCCGGACGCGGGGTGGCCTCCTCGACGTCCGCGGCCACCACCACCCGACGCACCGGCAGATCCTTCGCCGACTCGTCGGTGGCCGATTCGTCGTCCGCCCGTGCCGCCAGGAGCCGCAGCGAGGCCCGGGCGGCCTCCGCCATGGCGACCTCGGCGAGTTCGTCGTCGTCCCCGGACGTGTAGGCCTCGCGCAGCGCGGCCGTCACCGCGAACGCCGTGCGGTTCACCGCTTCGACCTCACCGTCGGCCACCAGCCGCTGCAGCATGTCGATCGTGGCCGGCACGTAGACCCGCGTCTTGCCCTTACCTACTGGCATCCAACAACTCCTCGAGTGCTTCCTGGAGCAGCGACGTCAGGACCCCCACATCGGGCATCGCATCGCGGTCCGCGTTCAAACCGTAGTAGACGGACCCGTCGTAGGACGTCAGCGCAATGCTCAACGTCTGGTTCTTCAGCAGCGGCGACACCGGGTACATCTCCAGGACCGGTATGCCGGCCAGGTAGAGCGGGTGCTGCGGGCCGGGTGCGTTGGTGATCATCAGATTGAACATGCGCTGCGAGAAGCCGCTGGCCACCCGCACCCCCACCGCGTGCATGGTCGCCGGCGCGAAACCGGACAACCGGATCATGGCCTGTGCCGCGATGCGGCGGCGCTGCCGCGCGTAGGCCTCACCGGCGTGCGCGATGTGCGACAACCGCACCACCGCGTTCGGCTCCCCCACCGGCAGGTCGACGAGGAAGGTCGACACCTCCCCCTGCGGGTGCACCTGGATCGTCTCGGCACCGTCGGCGTCGTCGGCGTCCGCCGGATCCTGCGTGTACACCGACATCGGCACCATCGCGCGCACCACCGACGCCTCGGTCACCGGTTCGCCGCGCGAGAGCAGCCAATAGCGCAACGCCCCGGAGATCACCGCGAGCACGACGTCGTTGATGGTGCAGCCGTACCGGGAATGGATCTTGCGGTACAACTCCAGATCGGACCGCACCACCGCGAACCGGCGGCTGCGCGAGATCGACTCGTTGAGCGGGCTCTCCGGCGCCGACTGTGCGGCGGTCCGCGCCAGGCGCCCGACCACGTCGACGGCCTCGGTCGCTGTGGCGGCGAGGTTGCCCACGGCCGAACGCAGCAGCGCGATTCCCTCTCCCGGTCGCGCGACCAGGTCGGCGAGCGCACCGATCACGAGCGCGGTGTCCGACGGTTCCTGCTCCGGCATCCACAGCTCTTCGGGCACCTGCCGGGGTTCGACATCGGAATCGAAGAGCACCTGCCCGATGTCCAGCGCGTCCTCACCGTCGACGAGCGCCGAATGCGACTTCGTGAACAGCGCACACCGGTTTCCCTCGAGGCCCTCGACGAGGTACATCTCCCACAGCGGGCGGGTCCGGTCCAGCGGACGCGAGATCAGCCGAGCCAGCAGATCGTGCAACTGGTCGTCCGATCCGGGGCGGGGCAGCGCCGAGCGGCGCACATGGTAGGCGATGTCGAAGTCGCGGTCGTCCACCCACACCGGCCGCGCCAGTCCCAGCGCGACCTCCCGCACCTTCTGCCGATAGCGCGGCACCTCCGCGATACGGCGTTCCACGAGCTGCAGCAGCGTCTCGAAGTCCAAGCCGCCCTCCGGTTCGGAGAGGATCGCCAGCGACCCGATGTGCATCGGCGTGTTCGTCGTCTCCAGGAAGTAGAACGATGCGTCCTGCGCGGTCATGCGGGTCGTCATCTGCGAGTGTCCCCCTCACCCCGGTCCGTGACCGTGTCCCCTGCCGCCGAGGTCTCAGGCGCCGAGGTCACGGGCGCCTCGTCGGCGCTCAGCTCGAAGAGTACGGTCAGTTCTGCCACAACGACATCCGGACACTCGTGGTGCACTCCCACCATCCCCGTGGCGGCCGCTGCGCGCACGTTCGCGACGAGGTCGTCGACGAAGACGCACTGCGCCGGTTCCAGTCCCAGTCGCTGCGCCACCAGCAGATAACTCCGTGGATCGGGTTTGGCCACACCCACATCGCCGGAGAGCACCACTTCGTCGACGAAGCGCCCACCGCCGAGCTCGCGCAGCCGGTCCGCTCCGGGCCCACCCGGGTCGTTGCTCAGGATCGCCGTCCGCACACCTCGTCCGCGCAGCGCAGCCACCACGCCTGCGAGCGCACGCCCGTCCGTGCCGGGTCCCGCGAGCACCCCACCGAAATCCAAGACCAATCCCCGCACGTATCCACCCTAGAGTTCGTGCGCCGGTCTCTGCGACAGGAGTGTCCCGGCGGGCACGGAGTGTCTCGACGGGCGCGCGCGCCGTAGCTGTGGCACGATGACCGCGGCTCCGTCCTCTCCCGGGGTCGACCCGTGCACCGTCGCGGGTCGCGACCGTCACGCACGTCACCAGGGAGATGCATGTCCGAAAACCCCGGGATCCGCCACGTCCTGCGGATCCCTCCGTACGAGCCACCCGCCCGGCACAACTGCGATCGGCCCCGCCGGTACGCGACGCGGCGCACCACCACGCACGACGGCAGATCACCCCGCCCGGCCCGGTCGGGGCCGGCCACTCCTCCGCTCACAGCGGCAATCGATCCGACGGCGAGCGCATTCGCCGAACGCGCGGTCCGGCTGGTGCTCGAAGTTCTCGACCGGCGGCGGCCGGAGACGCAACTGGAGACGGTGCTCGATCCCGTCCTGCGCGACGCGATGGCGCCCACACGGTCGGCGTCCCCGGGTGCGGGCAGTGCGACGTTGCTGCGCACCCGCTTGCGTGCCGTCGACGCCGACACCGCGGAACTGTTCGGTTCCTACACGCGTGGCCATCGCGTTCTCGCGCTGGCCGGTCGCATCAGCCGGGTCGCGCCGTCGCGCCGGGCCCCGCACGGCTGGCTCATCACCTCGCTGTGGCTGGGCTGATCCGGCGCGACGACCGACGGCCGACGATCGGCGTTCAGCGGCGGCGGGAACCGCCCTTGGCCTCCTTGCGGGCGGCCGCGCGACGCTCCTTGCGGCTGCCGGCCTGCGCTGCCGCGGCGGCCCCGCCGGTGCGGCTGACCTGCGCGCTGCCGTCCTCGGCGGGACCCGAGTAGGTCAGGCGCTGCTGCCGGCCCCCGTCGTCGAGGCCTTTCGCACGCAGCGCGGCCGGGGCGGGGGCGGGAGCAGGTGCCGGAGCCGGGGTCGGCTTGGTCAGCGACGGCGCGTTCTGCGCGGCCGTGGCGGCGGAGGCCGCGGTCACGCTGACCCCCCCCGCTGCCGGTGCCTGCGGCTGCGCCCCTTCGACCTGCAGGTTGAACAGGAACCCGACCGATTCCTCCTTGAGCGCGTCGAGCATGCCGGTGAACATGTCGAAGCCCTCGCGCTGGTACTCCACCAGCGGGTCGCGCTGCGCCATCGCGCGCAGCCCGATGCCTTCCTTGAGGTAGTCCATCTCGTAGAGGTGCTCGCGCCACTTGCGGTCGAGCACCGACAGCAGGACACGACGCTCGAGTTCGCGCATCGCGCCCTCACCCGCGATGCTCTCGATCTCGGCCTCACGCCGCGCGTACGCCTTCTCCGCGTCCTCGAGCAGGATCTCCCGCAGCTCGTCACGGCCGAGGTCCTCGTTCGCCGCGACCAGTTCCTTGTAGTCGACCCCGACGGGGTAGAGCGTGCGGAGGGCGGTCCACAACTGCTCGAGATCCCAGTCCTCGACGTAGCCCTCGGAGGTGGCGCCGTCGACGTAGGCGGTGACCACGTCGCGGATCATCGACTCGATCTGACCCTCGAGGTCCTCGCCGCGCAGGATCCGGCGGCGCTCGTCGTAGATGACGGTGCGCTGCTGGTTCATCACCTCGTCGTATTTGAGGACGTTCTTGCGGATCTCGAAGTTCTGCTGCTCGACCTGCGTCTGGGCGCTCTTGATGGCCTTCGAGACCATCTTCGCCTCGATCGGCACGTCGTCGGGCAGGTTGAGCCGCGTCATGATCGATTCGAGCGCGGCGCCGTTGAAGCGGCGCATCAGCTCGTCACCGAGCGAGAGGTAGAACCGGGACTCGCCGGGATCGCCCTGACGTCCGGAGCGGCCGCGGAGCTGGTTGTCGATACGCCGGGACTCGTGCCGTTCGGTGCCGAGCACGTACAGGCCACCGGCCGCCTTGACCTTCTCGGCGTCCGCCTTGACCTCGGCCTTGATCTTCTCGAGGGTGTCGTCCCACGCGGCCTCGTATTCCTCGGGCGTGTGCACGGGATCCAGGCCGCGGCGACGCAGCGCGATGTCGGCGAGAATGTCCGGGTTGCCGCCGAGCACGATGTCGGTACCGCGACCGGCCATGTTCGTCGCGACGGTCACCGCACCGGACCGACCGGCCTCGGCGATGATCTGCGCTTCCTGCTCGTGGAACTTCGCGTTGAGCACGCTGTGGACGACGCCGCGCTTGGTCAGCTGCCGCGAGAGGTATTCCGACCGCTCGACGCTGGTGGTACCGATGAGGACCGGCTGGCCCTTCTGGTGCCGCTCGACCACGTCGTCGACGACGGCAGCGAACTTCGCTTCCTCCGTCTTGTAGATCAGGTCGCCCTGGTCGGCGCGGATCATCTCCCGGTTCGTCGGGATGGGGATGACGCCGAGGCCGTAGATCTGATGCAGCTCGGCGGCCTCGGTCTCGGCGGTACCGGTCATACCCGAGAGCTTGTCGTAGAGACGGAAGTAGTTCTGCAGCGTGATCGTGGCGAGGGTCTGGTTCTCGGCCTTGATCTCGACCTTTTCCTTGGCCTCGATCGCCTGGTGCATGCCCTCGTTGTAGCGGCGGCCCGTCAGCACGCGGCCGGTGAACTCGTCGACGATGACGACCTCGCCGTCGCGGACGATGTAGTCCTTGTCCTTGGTGTAGAGCTCCTTGGCCTTGATGGCGTTGTTCAGGTAGCTCACCAGCGGCGAGTTCGCGGCCTCGTACAGGTTGTCGATGCCGAGCTGGTCCTCGACGAACTCGACGCCCGCCTCGTGAACACCGACGGTCCGCTTGCGGATGTCGATCTCGTAGTGGGTCTCCGGTTGAAGCATCTGCGCGATCCGCGCGAACTCGGAGTACCACTTGCTCGACGCGTCCGCGGGGCCGGAGATGATCAGCGGCGTCCGGGCCTCGTCGATGAGGATGGAGTCGACCTCGTCGACGACCGCGAAGTTGTGCCCGCGCTGGACCAGGTCGTCGAGCGAGTGCGTCATGTTGTCGCGCAGGTAGTCGAAGCCGAACTCGTTGTTCGTGCCGTACGTGATGTCCGCGGCGTAGGCGGCACGGCGCTGCGCGGGGGTGAGCCCCGACAGGATCACGTCGGTGCTCAGGCCGAGGGAGCGGTGCACGCGGCCCATCCACTCGGAGTCGCGCTTGGCGAGGTAGTCGTTCACGGTCACGACGTGCACACCGTCGCCGGACAGGGCGTTGAGGTAGGCCGGCAGCACACAGGTGAGGGTCTTGCCCTCACCTGTCTTCATCTCGGCGATGTTGCCGAAGTGCAGCGCCGCGCCACCCATGATCTGCACCGTGTAGTGCTTCTGTCCGAGAACTCGCCAGGAGGCCTCACGGGCCACCGCAAACGCCTCCGGCAGCAGGTCGTCGAGGGTTTCCCCGTCCGCGTACCGCTTGCGGAACTCGTCCGTCTTGGCGCGCAGTTCCGCGTCGGTGAGCGCCTCGAACTCCGGCGACAGGGATTCGACGTGCTCGGCGATGTGCTTCAGTCGCTTGACCATGCGACCTTCACCGATCCGGAGCAGCTTCGTCAGCGACAGCACTGGGTGTTCGTCCTCAATCTCGGGTTCGTGCACGGACAAGAAAATCCGGCCGAGGGCCTCGTCGGTCCCCGGCCGGATTCCATGGTAGGCGTTCGGCCGGAGCGGTTGCGATTGCGACCGCTCCGACCGGGCATTCAGACCAGGCTGATCAGGCCGTAGTCGAACGCGTGCCGACGGTAGACGACCGACGGCCTGTCCGTTTCCTTGTCGTGGAACAGGTAGAAGTCGTGGCCGACCAGTTCCATCTCGTACAGGGCGTCGTCGACGGTCATCGGCTCGGCCTTGTGCTCCTTCGTCCGGACGATCCGGCCGGGACCGGACTTGTCTTCCGCTTCGAATTCCTGCGCCAGATCCCGCGAGATGCCGAGCGAATCGTCCTGAGCGAGCGCCGCGGTGGCGGCGGCAACGGAAACGGGAGTCTTGTCACCGTAGGAGACCTTGCGACGCTCCTTGGTACGCCGCAGACGGGATTCGAGTTTGTCGGTAACCGACTCGAAGGCCGCGTAGAAGCTGTCGGCGGACGCCTCGGCACGGACGACCGGGCCCTTTCCACGGGCGGTGATCTCGACGCGCTGACAACTCTTCATCTGACGGCGGTTGCGCTCGTGCTGCAGTTCGACATCGAACAGGAAAATGGTCGGATCGAATCGCTCCAATCGGGCGAGTTTCTCGGACACGTAGATCCGGAAGTGGTCCGGAACCTCGACGTTGCGTCCCTTGACGACGATGTCAGCCTTGGGACCGGCGGCTTCGCCATCGAGACCTGCAGCGGAAACCTTGGACTTCGAAGGGGTCGTCACTCGTACCTCCCGAGTACGGCCGGTGCAGCCCGCGCACCGGCATGTTCGATGAGCGCATCAGCGCTCCGCCCGGAACCGGCGGATCGAACGTTTCCACCCGTCTACCAGTGTTTTCCGGGTCTGAGGGCGACGGTAGTACGTAACCTCCGCGAGTGCCACCGTTCCGCTGAATTTCACTCGCGCACACTTACGCGGCAGCAATCACAAGCACTCCCAGTGGACAGAAGCCGGCTGCCGTGAGCACTCGCACGGACTCCGCCGCGGTCGTGCCGGTGGTCGTCACGTCGTCCACGACGAGCACCGGGAACCCCCGCGGCACGCCGCTTCCCCGGCGCAGCCGCACCCGCCCGGCGAGGTTCCGGTGCCGCTGCGCGGCGGACAGTCCCACGGAGTCCCGGACCCCCCGAGCGGTCTCGAGGATCGGCATCACACGCAACGCGCGATCGTGCGCCGCAGCGGCGCGCACGGCCCGCGTGACCGGGTCGCCGCCCCGGGCTCGCGCCGCCCGCGCCCGGGTCGGCGCGGGCACCACGCCCAACGGTCCGGCCGGAAGCTCACCCCACCGGCGCAGCCGCACGATCGCCGTCCCCAGTGCCACCCCCAGCGGCTCCGCGAGGTCGCGACGACCCTGCTCCTTCGCGGCGATCACCGCGCGCCGGTGGACCCCTCGGTACGACCCGAGCGCCCAGACGGGAACACCCGGATCGACACGCGGCCGCACGGTCGCGGGCGCATCGGCGAGGTCGCGGGCGCAGTGACGGCACCATCGGACGCCGGGCCGGCCGCAGCCGCCGCATTCCACCGGCAGCACGAGATCCAACAGGGCCTGCAACATGCGCCGCACTGTGCCCTACGGCACCGACAGGCACTGTGCCCTACGGCACCGACAGGCACTGTGCCCTACGGCACCGACAGGCGCAGTGCCCTACGGCACCGACAGACGCTCAGCCGGGCAGCACCGGAATCGCGGTCAGTCCCGCCAGGCCCGGAACCTCACGCCAGTAGCGGTCGCCGGCGGGATCACTGTTGTTGAGCTGGAACACCGCGCGTGAATCGGCCACGAACTCGGTGGTCGTCGACGCCTCGACGGCACCCACCGGCGGGGTCAGATTACGGCTGGGCAGCGCGTCCATCCGGGAACCGTCCACGGCGACCTGGACGACGGGGATGTCGGACGCCGCCCGTGCCACGACCACCGTGTCCGAGGTGCTCCAGTCGAGGGAGAGAGCGGGACTACCGAGCCCGATGGCGATCTCGCGCGGAGAGGTCAGCGCGAACTCGCCGTTCGGGTACTGCACCACGATCGCCGTGTACACCCGGCCGTCGACGATGAGCGCCGCGCGGACACCGTCCCTCGACAGACGCAACTCGGTGATCCGGTCGCCCAACTCCAGGATGGCGCCCGCCTCGACCGGAACCACCGTCACCCGTCCGGTACCGGGTTCCCGGATCGCCCGCACGACGGAGGTGCCGCCCACGACCGCCCACACGGAGTTGTCGTCGATCGACCACGACGGTCTGCTGATCGAGCTGCCTTCCGCCGCATGCACCGCTGCCCCGTCCCCGTACCCGCCGATCATCAGCTCGGCGGCGGGTTCCGGCTCCGGCCGTCCGGTTCCGAGGACACCGGCCACGAGCTGTCCGTCGTGCGAGATCGCGACGGACTGCAGTCCGGTGGTGCTCCCGAAGAAGCCGGGCACGGGTGTGACACCCGTCTCGGCCACGGCGACCAGCCCACCGCCACGCACCGCATGCAGGCCGATGGTCGCGCTCGAGGTGGCGAGCGGATTCGTCGACGCCACGTCCGCGGTGGTCCAGCCGTTCGGGAACCGTTCGTCGAGCGGTTGCCCGTCCGCGAGCAACACGTACGGACCGGAGATCTCGGCGTTCGCCAGCGTCCAGATCACCTGGGCCGCGAGAAGCTCCCGGTCCTGCTTGGCCAGCCCGGTCGCGCCCTGGAAGTCCACCCGGATGCCGCCGAGTCCGACACCGACCTGCGCGGTGCGGCCGTCCGCCTTGGTGATGGGACCGATGACGTCGACGTCGTGGAGGAGGTTGCGCACGGCCGGCTCCAGCGACGGCTTCGGGCCCTCCACCAGCAGCTCGATGAGCTGGGAGGCGGTCTGCTCCTGGGTGCCGGCGATCCAGCGGGGATCGGGCACGACCGTCTGCCCGGAGGGGTCGACGAAGAACAGCGAGCGTCGCTGGTAGGTGTTGAGGAACTGCGGCCGGTCCATCACGACGCCGGGCGGCAGATCGTCGATCCGCCATTCGCCGTCGGACCGCACGAGGGTGACCTTCTCCTCGAAGGGACCCTGGTCCGCGCGGTAGACGCCGCCCTCCTCGAGGAAACCGACGCGGGTCGCCCGGATCACGTAGGTGGCACGGTCGCCGCTGCGCGATTCCGGCAGCACGTCGACCTTCTCGACGATCGTGGCGCTGGCCGCGTCGTCCCAGCGACTCGTCATCTCGGGGGTGAGGTACTGGCGCGCCGCCTGGTGCCTGTTGGTGGGGTCCGTGCTCGCGAGGAGGAAGTCGCGCAGCAGCAGATCCGGCTCGCGGCCGGGCGCGGGCGCGGCGACCTCCGTGGTCGCGGGGGGACGGACGATGGTGCCGATCGCCTGCGGGGACGACGAATCCGGCAGGCTCGCACAGCCGGAGACCCCGAGCAGGAGCGCCAGCAGCAGAACCGGCCCGGCGACGCGCCGCGACAGCGAACCGCTCACGGGGTCGCTCCCTCGGGCGGGACGGATTCGACGACCGTCGGCGCTGCGGCGTCGGCGGCGGGGGGCGTCTTGCCCTGCACCGCGTGCGCGTTCGTCGGGACGAGCGGCAGTGGACTGCGTCCCACCTTGCGTCCGCGCTCGCGCGGCAGCGTCAGCCGGAAGCACGCACCCTTGCCCGGTTCGCCCCAGGCCTCGAGCTTGCCCTTGTGCAGGTTCGCGTCCTCCACGCTGATCGCCAGTCCCAGACCTGTGCCGCCGGACCGTCGCACCCGGGACGGATCGGAGCGCCAGAACCGGTTGAACACGAGTTTCTCCTCCCCCGGCCGCAGGCCGATGCCCTGGTCGCGGACGACGAACGCCGCCGCGGCGTCGTCGGCGCGCAGCCGCAGCAGGATCGGCTTGCCCTCACCGTGATCGATCGCGTTGGCGAGCAGGTTCCGCAGGATGCGTTCGACGCGCCGGGGATCGACCTCTGCCATGACCGGCTCGTTCGGCAGATCCACGATGAGTTCGGTTCCGGTCTCGCGGGCCAGGTGCCGGACCGTGGACACCGCTGCCCGCGCGCACATCCGCAGATCGAGCTGCTCGGCGGCGAGTTCGGCGACACCGGCGTCGTGCCGGCTGATCTCGAGCAGGTCGCCGAGCAGGCTCTCGAACCGGTCGAGTTCGGCGACCAGCAGTTCGGAGGCGCGTTTCAGCGACGGGTCGAGTTCGTCGCTGCCGTCGTGGATCAGGTCCGCCGCCATCCGCACGGTCGTCAGCGGGGTCCGCAGTTCGTGGCTGACGTCCGAGGTGAACCGCTTCTGCAGGTTGCCGTACTCCTCGAGCTGGGTGATCTGCCGCGACAGGCTCTCGGCCATCTCGTTGAACGACATCGCCAGCCGGGCCATGTCGTCCTCGCCGCGCACCGGCATGCGTTCCTTGAGGCGGCCGTCGGCGAAGCGCACCGCGATCCGCGACGCGGATCGGATGGGCAGCACCACCTGACGGGCGACGATCATCGAGATGGCGGCGAGCAGCACCAGCAGGACCAGCGCACCGACGAGCAGGGTGCCGCGCACGAGCGCGAGGGTGCTCTCCTCCCCTGCCAGCGGGAACACCAGATACAGCTCGAGCGTGCCGATGTTCGACGACGTCGGGCTGCCGACGATCAGCGCCGGGCCGGAGTAGCCGTCGGGATCGTCGACGGTCGCGAACTGGTAGGCGATCTGGCCGTTCTGCACGAAGGCGCGCAGGTTCTGCGGGATCTGATCGGCGGGGCCGCTCGACGTCGGTGCGCGCGGCCCGTCGCCGGGAACGATGAGCACCGGATCGAAGGTACCCGCGACACCGGTGTCCTGACCGGCGTCGCTGCCACGGTTCGTGAGCGTGGCCCGGGCGCTGTCGAGCCGGACGCTGAGCGATCCGGTGTCGTCGGCGCCGGCCAGCTGGCCTTCGACGAGCGCCCGGGAGCGCTCCATCTCCTCGGTGGCCGCGTTGATCTTCACTTCGAGCAGACGATCGGTGATCTGGCTGGTCAGCACCACGCCGAGCACCAGCATCACGACCAGCGACAGTGTCAGGGTGGACACCACGACCCGCAGCTGGAGCGACCGGCGCCACGTGTGGGTGAGCCAGCTGCTCAGCGAACGGGACCACCTCAGCAGCGGCAGAGTCCTACGAGTGATCCGCCGCCGCAGTCGGTAAGCACGGATCACGGCGGTCCGGCCTTGTAGCCGACGCCGCGCACCGTCAGCACGACCTCGGGATTCTCGGGATCCTTCTCGACCTTCGCGCGCAGTCGCTGCACGTGCACGTTGACGAGGCGCGTGTCCGCGGCGTGGCGGTAACCCCAGACCTGTTCGAGCAGCACCTCACGAGTGAACACCTGCCGCGGTTTGCGGGCCAGTGCCACCAGCAGGTCGAACTCGAGGGGGGGTGAGAGAGATGAGTTCCTCGCCGCGGCTGACCTTGTGCGCCGGGACGTCGATGGTGATCTCACCGATCGACAGCATTTCGGCGGGTTCCTGCTCGGTCCGACGCAACCGTGCCCGCACGCGGGCGACGAGTTCCTTCGGCTTGAACGGCTTGACGATGTAGTCGTCGGCGCCCGATTCGAGCCCGAGCACAACATCGACCGTGTCCGACTTGGCCGTGAGCATGACGATCGGCACACCCGAATCGGCCCGCAGCACGCGGCACACGTCGAGGCCGTTCATGCCGGGCAGCATCAGGTCGAGCAGAACGAGGTCGGGCCGGATCTCGCGCACAGCACCGAGTGCCTGTGTGCCGTCCCCGACCACAAAAGGTTCGAAACCTTCGCCCCGCAGGACGATCGTGAGCATCTCGGCCAGCGCGGTGTCGTCGTCGACGACGAGAATCCTCGGCTTCATACCGTCTATCGTGTCACTCCTTCACCGTGCTGAAGCTGATTTGAGATCTGCGCGGCGAGTTGTACCGGATCGGTGTCGGGTCCGGCGACCATCCACGGCGACATCCAGTTCTGTTGCACCAACTGGTCGTACACCTCACCGGTACGGATCTGGAGGTCCCCGTCGCGTTCGTACGCGTCCCGGTCGCGGGTCGCGTCGGCGGTGGCGCGGTCCCGCGCCCGCTGTGCCGCGAGCTCGACGGGAACCTTCAGCAACAACTGCAGATCGGGCACCGGCAATCCGAACCGGTCGAACTCGATCTCGCGCACCCACTCGGCCGCCGGCCCCGAAGCTCCCTCGTGCCTGCGGGCCGCGGTGTACGCGACGTTCGACGCCACGTAACGATCCAGCAGCACGATGTCGTTGTCGGCCAGGAGTTTCCGCAACTCGTCGGCCGCGTCGCGACGGTCGAGCGCCCACAGCAGGGCCATCGCCTCGACGCTCGACGCCGTGTCCCCGTGACGGCCCCGCAGGGCCTCGGCGCCGAGATCGGCGTGCACGGACTGCCCGTAGCGCGGAAACGCGAGCGTGGCGACGCGGGCACCCGCGGCCCGCCAGGACTCGACGAGACCGGCGGACAGTGTCCGCTTACCGGCCCCGTCGAGTCCCTCGACGACGATGAGAACGCCCATGCTGCTTCGGTTCCCGACCCCGATCAGTAGCGGTAGTGCTCGGGCTTGTACGGGCCCTCGACGTCGACACCGATGTACTCGGCCTGCTCCTTCGTCAGCTTGGTGAGCTTGCCACCGAGCGCCTCGACGTGGATCCGCGCGACCTTCTCGTCGAGGTGCTTGGGCAGGCGGTACACCTCGTTGTCGTATTCGTCCGGCTTGGTCCACAACTCGATCTGAGCGATGACCTGGTTCGCGAACGAGTTGCTCATCACGAACGACGGGTGGCCGGTCGCGTTGCCGAGGTTGAGCAGGCGACCCTCGGACAGCACGATGATCGAATGGCCGTCGGGGAAGACGAATTCGTCGACCTGCGGCTTGATGTTGATCCGCGTGACGTCGGCGGCACGCTCGAGGCCCGCCATGTCGATCTCGTTGTCGAAGTGACCGATGTTGCCCAGGATCGCCTGGTGCTTCATCTGCTTCATGTGATCGAACGTGATGATGTCCTTGTTGCCGGTCGAGGTGATCACGATGTCGGCCTTGCCGACGAAGTCCTCGACGGTGACGACGTCGAAGCCGTCCATCATCGCCTGCAGCGCGTTGATCGGGTCGATCTCGGTGACCGACACGCGCGCGCCCTGGCCGCGGAGGGCCTCCGCGCAGCCCTTGCCGACGTCACCGTAGCCGCAGACCAGCGCGGTCTTGCCGCCGATGAGGACGTCGGTGCCGCGGTTGATGCCGTCGAGCAGGGAGTGGCGGGTGCCGTACTTGTTGTCGAACTTGCTCTTGGTGACCGAGTCGTTGACGTTGATCGCCGGGAACACGAGCTCACCGGCGGCGGCGAGCTGGTACAGGCGCAGCACTCCGGTGGTGGTCTCCTCGGTGACACCGCGCACCGACTGGGCGACCGTGGTCCACTTCTTCGAATCCGCAGCCAGCGACTCGCGCAGGAGCTGCAGGAAGACCTGGTACTCGGTGGAGTCGTGCTCCTCGTCGGTCGGCGGCACGACGCCGGCCTTCTCGAACTGGGCGCCCTTGAGAACGAGCATCGTGGCGTCGCCGCCGTCGTCGAGGATCATGTTCGCGGGCTCGCCGGGCCACGTGAGCATCTGCTCGGCCGCCCACCAGTACTCCTCGAGCGTCTCACCCTTCCACGCGAACACCGAGACGCCCTTGGGCTCCTCGACCGTGCCGTGCGGGCCGACGACGACCGCGGCCGCCGCGTGGTCCTGGGTGGAGAAGATGTTGCAGGACGCCCAGCGCACCTCGGCACCGAGCGCGACGAGGGTCTCGATGAGCACGGCGGTCTGCACGGTCATGTGCAGCGAACCCGAAATGCGCGCGCCCTTCAGCGGCAGCACCTCGGCGTACTCGCGGCGCAGCGCCATGAGGCCGGGCATCTCGTGCTCGGCCAGCCGGATCTCCTTGCGCCCGAATTCGGCGAGGGACAGGTCGGCGACCTTGAAGTCGATGCCGTTCAGCCGGTCGGCCACGAGCTTGTTGTCGGACACGTGTGAGCGCCTCTCCTGTTGACAGTCGTTTTGTCGAACAGGCTATACAACCACGCCGCGGAGTGCCGCTGTCGTACCCGCCGGTATCCGTGCGGGGACGGTCACTGTCCGCCGGTGACGCGGTCCAGGAACGGACCGACCAGATACGCCATGTCCGCGGCGACGTCCCGGTCGGACTCCGGCGGCATCGCGATGTAGCTCATGGCGATGCGCACGATCGCCCGCGCCAGGATCGTCGCGTCGGTCTCCGAGGCCTGTACCCAGCTGCGCCGGAACGTCTCGACGAGGCGGCCCGACGCCCGGTCGATCAGCGGTGCCGATTCGGTGGTGATCAGTCGCAGCAGGTCCGGTTTGGCGTCCCCGCGCAGCAGCGATTGCACGAGCGGATCGGAACTGCTGTCCGCGAAGAACGCGGCGAAACCGACCGCCAACGCCCGCCGGGCGTCGCCGACGTTCGAGTAGACCGCATCGTCGACGGCGTCGACGAACTGATCGGCCAGTCGCAGCGCGTACGCCTGGGCCAGCCCCTGACGGGACGCGAACTCGTTGTAGAGCGTCTGACGGCTCACCCCGGCGCGGCGCGCGACGTCGGTCATCGTGATCGAGGACCAGTCCCGCACGGTCAGCAGGTCCCTCATCGCATCGAGCACGGAGTTGCGCAACAGCATCCGGCTGGCCTCGTGGAACTGCACACGCCGCCTTCCGTCAGGGGGCGCGACATCGGAGTCGTCTGCGGACGCTGGCTCGTGCACGATCGACATGCGCCGACGTTGCCACGCTGCGACACGCCGCGTCAACGCCGTGGGTGGCGTGCAGCGTGTGGCAGGGACCACAACCGGGCGCCGCGGTGACGGCTACAGGGCGGATCTGTCGCCGAGACAGGCCCGGAACACCTGGGTCCCGGCGGTCAGCGCCTCGACGGTCAGTTCGGGATCGGCCGCCGAGATCCACACCGAATGGCCGGGTGTCAGGTCGAGGCCGGCACCGCCGCAGTCCAGGTGCGCCGCGCCGGCGGTGCACAACAGGATCTGCGGGCCGCACGGCGCGAGCGACACCTTCGTGTGCGGCTCGGGTTCCAGACGCGACAGCGCGAACTCCGGCGCCGGGGTGCGGTAGCAGACCTCGGCCTCACCCACGGGGACGGCTTCGAGGATCGGCACGTCCGGGGACCGGAAGTCCAGAACCCTGAGCAACTCCGGCACGTCCACGTGCTTGGGGGTCAGTCCCCCGCGCAGCACGTTGTCGGAGTTCGCCATGATCTCGACCCCCATGCCGCTCAGATAGGCGTGCAGGTTGCCGGCGTCGAGGTACAGGCCCTGTCCCGGTTCGAGGGTGATGCGGTTGAGCAGCAGCGACGCGAGCACCCCGGCGTCGCCGGGATAGAACTCGGCCAGCTGGAGGGCCGTCCGCACCTCCTCCGCGAACACCCGCGGGCGCCCGTTGGTCGCCAGGTAGGTCACGCAGCCGTCGAGCACGCGCGGCAACAGCGACGTCAGCACCGGCTGGGGCAACGTGATCCACGTGGTGAACAGGGCACGCAGCCCGCCCGAGTCGGGCTGACCGGCCAGCAGACCCACGTACGGATCGAGTTCCGGCACACCGAGCGCCTCGAGCAGCTCCACGGTGCGTGCCGCGTCCCGGAATCCGGCGAGCGCCTCGAAGCGCGTGAGCGCGACCACGAGCTCCGGTTTGTGATTCGGATCCCGGTAGTTGCGGATCGGGGAATCGAGGGGCACCCCCAGCTCCTGCTCGCGGGCGTAGCCCTGCGCCGCCTGCTCCGCGCTCGGATGCGCCTGCAGCGACAGCGGCTCCTCCGCCGCGAGCAGCTTGAGCAGGAACGGCAGGCGGGCGCCGAACCGGTCGACGGTCCCGGATCCGAGCTGCCCGTGCGGGTCGGACTCGACGACGTCGAGCAGCGACACCGGGGCCTCCCCGTCCTCCGAGAGCACCTTGGCCGGATCTGCCGGATGGGCTCCGAGCCACAGCTCCGCTTCCGGGTGATCGGACGGCACCGGGCGCCCGCACAACTCTGCGATCGCGGTGCGCGAGCCCCAGGCATAGGAACGCAGCGCACCTTCGAGTCGCCGCACTACCGGCCCCCGGCCAAACGCAGGTAGGCGGCGGCCATCTCGATCCGGGCCGCGAGCACCAAGGCCTGTTCCAACACGGGCGGCACTGCCCGCGACTCCGTTTCCCCCACTACAGACACCAATTCCATATCCGGTAATGCAGCTGCGCGACGCTGCGCAGCCCGTCGATCGTCGTCCGTGCTGAGCACGAATACCCGCACGGGAGCCTCCGGAATCGGCCCGTCGAGCTGCTCGTCGTGGAAGAACGGGTCGTACGGTTCACCGGTCCCGGTGGCCGTGGCCACCAAGCGATCCCGCGCAGCGAGCGTATCCGGCAGCGACGCGGCCGCGGCGATCATCCCGGCCCCGAGCAGCAGCATCTCCGCGCCGTGGCGGGCGAGGGAGGTGGTCGCGGGGGAATCCCCGGCCAGCGCGACCCGACGCGACTGCATGCGCACCGCGAGCGACTTCGCCGGATTGTGGAACACCTCGTTGGACGGATGGTTGCGGGCTGCCTCGTTGTCCACCGCATCGGCGAGTTCGGCGAGGTCCGGCACGTGCGAGCGCACCTTGGTCGCGGCCATCGCCGTCAGGACCGCGCAGAACACCGCGACGTGGCGGGCCAGCGCGTAGGCGGACGGCAGGTGGATGCGCGGCGGCAGCAGCAGGGCCCGCCCGGCGACCGCGGCCCGGATCGGGCCCTCGTCGGGTGCGCCCACGACCACTTCGGCGCGGCGCTGCAGCCCGGCGGCCACGGATTCGACGAGGGTCGGGTCGCCCGCGTCGTCACCGGCGACCACCACCACATCGAGCGGTCCCACCCAGGTCGGGGTGGTCGGTGCGACGACCAGCGGCACGGTCGCGTGCGCGGCCAGCATCGCGACGACCAGTTCGGCGGCCCGCGCCGAGCGGGCGTCCCCGCCGACGAGGACGACGCTGCGCGGGTGCAGGTCGTGCAACCGGTCCAGGGCCTGTTCGTCGACCGCGGATGCCGTCGCTCGGATCTGCGCGCCGCCGAGCGCCGACATGCGCAGGATGCCGTCGATGTCGGCCGCGATCAGAGCGCTCGAGTCATCGAAGTCGAACAGCGGCGAGGGAGCCGTCATCACTGCGCCACCTTCCTTCAGCCGATTCGAACCGGCCCGACGCAGCAGCCCGGGCACACCCGATTATCCCCGTCACGAACATTTCCGCCACGAACGCGCGCCGTCACGAACGCACGATGGCCAGAATTTCCGTCGCCAGCGAGTCGACCTCTTCCGCCGTGCGCGCCTCCACGTTGAGGCGCAGCAGCGGTTCGGTGTTCGAGGCACGCAGGTTGAACCATGCGTTGCCGGGCAGATTCACGGTGACCCCGTCGAGCCGGTCCACCGACTCGGCGCGGTCCGCGAACGCGCTGAGCACCGCCTCGGTCCGTGCCGCGGCGTCGTCGACGGTCGAGTTCAGCTCACCGGACGCGGCATACCGCTCGTAGGAGCTCATCAGTTCGGAGAGCGGGAGGTCCTGCCCGCCCAGCGCGGCCAGCACGTGCAGGGCCGCGAGCATCCCGGAATCGGCGCCCCAGAAATCGCGGAAGTAGTAGTGCGCAGAATGCTCCCCGCCGAAGACCGCACCGGTCTCGGCCATCTGCTGCTTGATGAACGAGTGACCCACCCGGGTGCGGACCGGCTCGCCACCGAGTTCGGTGACGAGTTCGGGCACGACCCGCGAGGTGATCAGGTTGTGGATGATCGTCGCGCCGGGTTCCTTCGCGAGCTCGCGGGCTGCGACGAGTGCGGTGACCGCGGAGGGGGTGACCGGCTCGCCACGCTCGTCGACGACGAAGCAGCGGTCGGCGTCCCCGTCGAACGCCAGACCGACGTCCGCGCCGGACTCGCGCACCAGCTGCTGGAGGTCGACGAGGTTCGCCGGATCGAGGGGGTTCGCCTCGTGGTTCGGGAAGGTGCCGTCGAGTTCGAAGTACAGCGGCACGAGTTCGACGGGGAGCACATCGAACACCGCGGGCACCGTGTGCCCGCCCATGCCGTTCCCGGCGTCCACGGCGACCTTCAGGGGCCGCATCTCGCTCAGATCCACCAGGCCGCGGACGAACGAGGCGTACTCGTCGAGGACGTCCTGCTCCGTGATCGTGCCCGGCGCGCCGTCGTGGGGGGGTACCCCGGCAACGAGTTCGGCGGTGATGGTGGCGAGACCGGTTTCCTGGCCGACGGGCTTCGCGCCGGCACGGCACAGCTTGATGCCGTTGTAGCGGGCCGGGTTGTGGCTGGCGGTGAACATGGCGCCGGGGGCGTCGAGGAGCCCGGAGGCGAAGTACAGCTGGTCGGTCGAGGCGAGCCCGATGTGCACGACGTCGAGCCCTTGAGCGGTGACGCCCTCGGCGAACGCGCGGGACAACTCGGGCGAGGATTCGCGCATGTCGTGACCGATGACGATCCGCGTCGCCGGGTTCCCGCCGTCGCGCACGAGCCGGGCGAAGGACGCACCGACCTCGCGGACGAAATCCGCGTCGATCTGGTCACCCACCACGCCCCGCACGTCGTATGCCTTGACGACGGCGGCCACGGATTCGGCAGATCTCGCCACTGTTATCGCTCCTGATCGTCGTACACGCACGCCACCCTCCGCAGCGCGGCAGCGATCAGCCTAGTGGAGTACTCGGAACTGCCGTGCCCAGCGCTCAGGACGTGGGGTCCGGCAGCACACGCAGGTGTCCGCGACGGCCGGTGCGGGTCGTCGGCTGCGCGACCTGCCGCGGGGCGGCGTCGGACTCGTCGGAGTCGCCGTGACCGTGGCCGCGATCGCCCAGACCGGCCTCCCGCACCGCCTCGGCGAGCGCGGTCAGATCGTCCTCGTCGGGTGTGCCCGACGAGAACGCACCTTCGTACCGGACCAGTTCCCAGCCCTTCGGCGCGGTGATCCTCGAGCCGTGCGATTCGCACAGATCCCACGAGTGCGGCTCGGCCACCGTGGCCAGCGGTCCCACGACCGCCGTGGAATCCGAGTACACGTAGGTCAGCGTCGCAACAGCAGGGTTCTTGCACCCAGGCCGGCAGCATCGACGCAGTGTTCTCACGGATGGGAGCGTAGCGCGCCCGTCGCGTCGCGACTATCCGGACACACCGGAACGGCACAATTCGAGTCGCGTGTCGTAGTGTCGCCTACATGTCTCGCGTTCGCCGGCCCCGCCCCGTGACGTCCCGATCCGTCGCGCGTCGCGGACGCGGAATCCGCGGGCCGATGTTCCCCCACGACCTTCCGGTGTGGAAGTCGCGGGCCGAGAAATTCGACCTGCTCGTGCTCGGTGCGTTCGCCCCGATCGACGCGCAGTGGCACGACCGCCTCACGAAGCTCGACATCGCGGTCGACGAGGTCCCGAAGATCCGTGCGCTGGATCCGGACTCGGTGAACTGGCCGGACGAGGTCGTCGCGGACGGTCCGGTGCCGCTGTCGCGGCTCGTCCCGGCCGGCATCGATCGTCGGGGCGCGGCCACGCGGGCACGCATCGTCCTGTTCCGCCGGCCCCTCGAATTGCGCGCGAAGGATCCCGACGACCTGACCGATCTGGTCCACGACGTGCTCGTGCACCAGGTCGCAACGTATCTGGGAGTCGAACCGGAGGTCGTCGATCCCGAACTCGGGGATCTCGGCGAAGACTGAACCGGGTGATCCCGGCGAGGACCGCTCGTCGGTGGCGGCTGCTTCGGGAAAGAGTGAGGGCCGGGTACTCGACCCCCATCGAGTACCCGACCCTCACCCCCAAACAGACCGGCATTCCACCTTGTCCGAACTCCCCGTACCGGACCGGTCCCGATCTCAGACGATGCCCCGCTTGAGGCGCCGCCTTTCCCTCTCCGAGAGACCACCCCAGATGCCGAACCGCTCATCGTGGGCCAGGGCGTACTCGAGGCATTCGTCCTTCACCTCGCACCCCATGCAGATCCGCTTGGCCTCCCTCGTCGATCCACCCTTTTCGGGGAAGAACGCCTCCGGATCGGTCTGCGCACACAGCGCACGGTCCTGCCACTGTTCCTCGACGTCCGACGGATCGGAAAGTCCTGCAATCAGACTCAGCACCGACGACGTCGGCTCTCCGTCGTGCCCGCCTTCGGCACAGATGCCCTCGACTGCAGTCTCGATCCGAGTGTCCTCGAACCATTCGCGCTCGTCGGCCATACACGCCTCCTAACCTGCAGCGCTGCATCCTTCACATTCGGGGATCTACCCCGGGCCATTCCGCGAAGGCCGGTCGTATATGCATATTCCGCATACGATCCCGCGTTTCGAAATGTCGGAATGACACGTATGTGATTACACACGTTGGGCGTGTCGCGGTCAAGCCGAACGGACGTATTCGCTACCATCGAGCACTTCGGAGTAGGCCGCGTCACGCTCGGGGCAATTCACCCGGTGACATCCGGCACAATTCACCCTGTCGCATTCCTCACATTTCACCCCATCGGGCGGTGCCTCACCAGTCACGAAACGGACCCCCTAGGCTTGTGCTGTGAACGTGACAGTTTTGGTCGGAGGCGTCGGCGGGGCCCGGTTCCTCACCGGCTTGCGCCGCCTGCTCGGCATCGAACCCGGGCGAGACCTCGCCGTGGACGCCCCGCACCGCATCACCGCGGTCGTCAACGTCGGTGACGACGTCTGGATGCACGGGCTGCGAATCTGTCCCGACCTCGACACATGCATGTACACGCTCGGCGGTGGCATCAACCCCGAACGGGGCTGGGGCCGCACCGACGAAACGTGGAACGCCAAGGAAGAGCTCGCCGCATACGGCGCGAATCCCGACTGGTTCGGTCTTGGTGACCGGGACCTGGCGACCCACCTCATCCGCACCCAGATGCTGCGCACCGGATATCCGCTCTCCGCGGTCACCGAAGCGCTGTGCACCCGATGGAAGCCCGGGGTGACGCTGCTCCCGGTGTCGGACGACCGCAGCGAAACCCACGTCGTGATCACCGACCCCGCCGACGGCGAACGCCGCGCGATCCACTTCGAGGAATGGTGGGTGCGGCACCGCGCGGCGGTCGAGACCCATTCCTTCGCGCACATCGGCGCCGACGAAGCGAAACCTGCACCGGGAGTGCTGGAATCGATCGAATCGGCGGACGCGGTGATCCTCGCTCCCTCCAACCCGGTGGTGAGCATCGGCGCGATCCTCGCCATCCCCGGCATCCGAGGCGCCCTGCGCACCACCTCCGCGAAGGTCGTCGGCCTGTCCCCGGTCGTCGGCGGGAAGCCGTTGCGCGGCATGGCCGATGCGTGCCTCGACGTGATCGGCATCGAATCGACCGCGGAAGCCGTCGGCCGCCACTACGGCGCGCGCAGCGGCACCGGCATCCTCGACGGCTGGCTCGTCCACGAGACCGACACCGCCGACGTTCCCGGGGTCGCCGTCCGCAGCGTTCCCCTGCTCATGACCGACCCCGCAGCGACCGCCGAGATGGCGCGCGCCGCACTCGAACTCGCCGGAGTCAGCCTGTGATGTCCCCCGACGCGACCGCCAGCACCGACGTGCGTGACCACGCACCCGGCCGGCCGATCGAGATCATCCCGGTCACCGGACTGCCCGAGTTCCGGCCCGGCGACGATCTCGCCGAGGCGATCGCCGCCGCCGCGCCGTGGCTCGTCGACGGCGACATCCTCGTCGTCACCAGCAAGATCGTCTCCAAGGCCGAGGGACGCATCGTCGAGTCCCCCACCGACCCGGACGCGCGCGATGCGCTGCGGCGGCGGCTGGTCACCCAGGAGGCGGTCCGCGTGCTGGCCCGCAAGGGACGCACGCTCATCACCGAGAACCGGCTCGGCATCGTCCAGGCCGCATCCGGAATCGACGGTTCCAACGTCGACTCCGGCGAACTCGCGCTGCTCCCCGAGGACCCCGATGCCAGCGCCGCCGGACTGCGTGAGCGCTTGCGCTCGTTGCTCGGGGTGACCGTCGCCGTCGTCGTCACCGACACGATGGGTCGCGCCTGGCGCGTCGGCCAGACCGACGCCGCGATCGGCGCCGCGGGCCTGCCGGTCCTGCACGGCTACGCCGGCTCGCACGATTCGCAGGGCAACGAACTGTTCGTCACCTCCGTCGCCCTCGCCGACGAACTCGCCGCCGCCGGCGATCTCGTCAAGGGCAAGCTCGGTGGGGTTCCGGTGGCGGTCGTGCGCGGTCTCGACACCGTCGACGACGGTTCCACGGCCCAGGACCTGATCCGCCGCGGCGAGGAGGACCTGTTCCGGCTCGGTGCCGACGAGGCCCTCGAGCAGGGCCGTCGCGAGGCGTTACTGCTGCGACGGTCCGTGCGGACCTTCTCGGCCGAACCGGTCGATCCGGAGGATCTGCGCGACGCGGTCGCCGATGCGCTCACCGCCCCCGCCCCGCACCACACGCGTCCCGTGAGGTTCGTGTGGGTGCGCACCGAGCAGGTGCGCCGCCGGCTGCTCGACCGGATGCGCGACCGCTGGGCCGACGACCTGGCGGCGGACGGCCTGGACGCCGCCGCGATCGAACGCCGGCTGGCCCGCGGTGCGATTCTCTACGACGCCCCCGAGGTGCTCGTCCCGTTCTGGGTGCCCGACGGCGCGCACACCTATCCCGACGCGCGCCGGACCGCGGCCGAGGCCACCATGTTCACGGTCGCGGCCGGTGCCGCCGTGCAGGGGCTGCTCGTCGCGCTCGCCGTGCGCGGGCTCGGCAGCTGCTGGATCGGCTCGACGATCTTCGCGCCCGACGTGGTGCGCGAGGAACTGGGTCTGCCCGCCGACTGGTCGCCGCTCGGCGCGATCGCCGTCGGGCATCCGCTCACCGCACCCGAGCCGCGCGAACCCGCATCCGCCGACGCCGCGCTGCTGGAGCTGTAGCGATGTCGGCGCGTTCGCTGCACGAGTCCGCCACCGAACGGCTCCTGGCCTGGGACACCGATTCCGCCGACGCCGAATCGCTGCGGCACACGATGCTCGCGTTCCTCGGCTCGGCGCCGGACGGCTGCCTGCGCGCCCACGCGCCGGGACACATCACGGCGTCGTCGCTGGTGCTCGACGCGGAGCATCGCAACGTGCTGCTCACCCTGCATCCGAAGGTGGGCCGGTGGATCCAGCTCGGCGGGCACTGCGAGGAATCCGACGACACCGTCGTCGACGCGGCACTGCGCGAGGCGACCGAGGAATCGGGCATCGAGGGCCTCGTCATCGATCCGGACCTGCTGTCGGCGCACACCCACCCGATCACGTGCTCGCTCGGGATTCCCACCCGGCATCTCGACCTGCGGTTCCTGGTGACGGCACCGCCCGGCGCGGTGCCGACGCGCAGTGCCGAATCCACGGATCTGCGGTGGTGGCCCGTCGACGCGCTGCCCGACGACGCCGAGCGCGACACGATCGAGCACCTGGTCGCGCTGGCGGCGGCGCGCTCAGCCGAACGAGCCGTGCCGGCCGGAACCGGCGGCGAACCGGGCGGCGCCGGCCACGGCACCGTCGGCCAGTGAGGTCGTCCCCCGGCGGAATTCGTTGAGCATCGCCTGATCCTCGCTCAGGCCCGCCTGTTCGAGCACCGACAGCCGATCCTGCCGCAGGCACGTCTGCGGGAATCCGGCGATCTCGGTGGCCAGTTCGACGGCCGCGTCCAGCGCGGTCCCGGCCGGAACCGTGCGGTTGACCAGTCCCATGCTCAGCGCCTCGTCGGCGGCGACCGGGCGGCCGGTCAGGACGAGGTCCATCGCGCGGCTCTCCCCGATCAGCCGCGGCAGCCGGACGGTGCCGCCGTCGATGAGCGGCACACCCCATCGGCGGCAGAACACGCCGAGGACCGCGTCGTCGTCGGCGACGCGAAGGTCCGCCCACAGCGCCAGCTCCAGGCCGCCGGCGACGGCGTGCCCGGAGATCGCCGCGATCACCGGTTTGGACAGCCGCATCCGGCTCACGCCCATCGGTCCGTCCCCGTCGGGCGCGACGCGGTTGCCGTCGCCCGTGCTGATCGCCTTGAGATCCGCCCCGGCACAGAATGTTCCGCCCTCGCCGTGGAGGACGGCGACCGCCGCGTCGGGATCCGCGTCGAACGCCCGGAACGCCGCGGCGAGCGCGTCGGCGGTGGGTCTGTCCACGGCGTTGCGCACGTGCGGGCGGTTCAGTCCGATCGTGGTGACCGGGCCGACTTTTCGGACGACGACCGTGTCGGGAGTCATCCCCGGAGCCTACTCACGCGACCGGCGAGCCACCCCGGTTCGCGGTCTCGACGGGCGTGAGCGTCGGCCGTTTGGGGGTGATCCCGTCACCGGAGGAGGTGCCGCGGACGCGGCGCCCGACCCAGGGAACCAGGAAGTCCCGCATCCACCGCAGGTCCTCGCGTCGCTGGTCGGCGGGCGCGGGCTCCGGGATCCGTTCGAGGACGACCGGCTCGATGCCGTGCTCGACGCCGAGCGCGTCGAGCACCCGTGCGGCCATGTTGCGGTGGCCGAGCGGGGACATGTGCAGGCGGTCGAAATCCCACATGCGGTAGTCCCGGTACTCGCCGAAACGCCAGTAGTCGACGAGCGTCGTACCCCGCCGGTCCGCGATCTCACGGACGAGTTCGTTGTAGGTCGCGATCCGGCCGCGCAGGTGCCGGAACACCGGCGCCCATCCGACGTCGTAGGCGGTCCACATCACGACGGTCGCGCCGGTCGCGGCGAGGCGGCCGATCGCGTCGTCGTACTCGGCGGCCATCGCGTCCAGGTCCAGCTTCGGCCGCATGACATCGTTGCCGCCGGCATAGATGGTGACCAGGTCCGGGTTCAGGGCGACGGCCGCGTCGACCTGCTCGGCGAGGATCTGCCGCATGAGCCTGCCACGCACGGCGAGATTCGCGTACGCGAAATCCGTTCCGGCAGAGGCAAGTTCGTCGGCTACCCGATCGGCCCATCCGCGTACCCCGTTGGGACGCGACGGGTCCGGGTCACCCACTCCTTCGGTGAACGAATCCCCCAGGGCCACATAGCGTTCGAATTTCACAGGTCACCACCCACGCAGTCGGTCGAAGGTATCTCGTGCGGTCAGACGTCGGTACTGAACCGGATGCCGCCGTCGGGGATGGTCACGCCCGGCCACACCCGCGCGCCGCGAAGCAGTTCGCAGCGGGCGCCGATGTCCGCGCCGTCACCGATCACGCCGTCGCGGATCAGCGCACGCGGTCCGACCCGCACGCCGAATCCGATGATGGACCGCTCGATCACCGCGCCGGCCTCGACCTTCGCACCGTCGAAGATCACCGCACCGTCCAGTCGCGCCCCGGCGCCGATCTCGGCGCCGCGGCCGACGACGGTTCCGCCGATCAGCAGCGCACCGGGAGCGATCGACGCCCCCGGGTGCACGAGCGACTCGCCGCGCTGCCCCGGCAGGGCCGGCGACGGCGCGATGCCGCGGACCAGGTCCGCCGATCCGCGCACGAAGTCCTCCGGGGTCCCCATGTCACGCCAGTACGCGGCGTCGACGTGCCCGAACACGCGCTTGCCCTCGGTGAGCAGCGCCGGGAACACCTCGCGCTCCACCGAGACGGGACGACCCTCGGGGATGGACTCGATGATCTCCCGCTTGAACACGTAGCAGCCCGCGTTGATCTGATCGGTCGGCGGATCCTGCGTCTTCTCGAGGAACGCGGTGACCCGGCCGTCGGCGTCGGTCGGCACGCAACCGAACGCCCGGGGGTCCCCGACCCGCACCAGGTGCAGGGTCACGTCCGCGTCGGTCCGGGTGTGCGTGTCGAGGATCGCCCCGAGATCGGTGCCGCCGAGGACGTCACCGTTGAACACCATGACGTTGTCGGCGCGCAGCTTGGGCAGCACGTTGCGGATACCGCCGCCGGTGCCGAGCGGTTCGGTCTCGGTGACGTACTCGATCTCGAGACCGAGATCGGAGCCGTCGGCGAAGTGCTCCTCGAAGACCTCCGCCTTGAACGAGGTGCCGAGCACGACGTGCTTGATCCCGGCCTCCCGGATGCGGGCCAGCAGGTGGGTCAGGAACGGCACACCCGCGGTGGGCAGCATCGGCTTCGGCGCCGACAGCGTCAGTGGCCGCAGGCGGGTGCCCTGGCCGCCGACCAGGATGACCGCATCGGTGTGCGGTGCGGTGTCACTCGTCATCTCGTCTCCCCTGATCCACTCTGCCGGCCGTCCGTCACGGTGCCGGAATTCTCTCGATCGCGTTCGCGGACCGCTGCCGCGACCGCCACTCTGGAACGCACCGCGAGGCCGGCGCGCAGCGCCCATCGCAGCGGGGCCTGCCACAGGTGCGGGTGCCGGTCCGCCTGGAACCGGTAGGCACTGTCGTGGTGGGCGGGCAGCATCAGCTCGGGATGGCGTCCCGCGGCGTGCCCCTTGGCGTGGGTGACCTCGGCGTCCGGGATGTAGACGTTGAGCCAGCCGGCACGGCCGAGCCGGTCTCCGAGGTCGACGTCCTCCATGTACATGAAGTAGCGCGAATCGAAACCGTCGACCGCGTCGAACGCCGCGCGCCGCAGCAACAGGCACGATCCGGACAACCAGCCCACCGCCCGTTCGGCGACCGCCTCGTTGTCCTGGCGGTAGCGCAGGGTCCACGGGTTCGACGGCCACACCGTGCCGAGCAGGGCGTGCCCGGCGCCGGAGACCAGGGTGGGCACGCTGCGCGCCGACGGATAGATGCTGCCGTCCGGTTCGCGGATGAGCGGGCCCAGCGCACCGGCCCGCGGCCAGCGCTGCGCGGCCTCGAGCAGACGGTCCAGCGATCCCGGTCCCCACCGCACGTCCGGATTGGCGACGACGACGAACTCGGCCGACGGATCGACCTCGGCGACAGCGCGGTTCACGGCGCCGCCGTAGCCGATGTTCCCGCCGGTGTGCAGCAGCCGCACGTTCGGGTGCGCGGCCTCGGCGGCCTCCGGCGCCCCGTCGGTGGACCCGTTGTCCGCCATGATCACCTGGGTCGGCAGTTCCGTCGCACCCGTCAGCGTCGCCAGGAAATGCTCCAGGTGCTCGCCGGGCGAGTAGGTCACCGTCACCACGGCCAGCTTCGCACTCACGCGGGCAACCTTAGCGGCCGCGTCCGAGTGCTCCGAATCACGCAGTCCGTCCTCGGACACCGCCTCCGGCCGGTGCGTGTCCGGCCCGGCCTCCACGGCCTCGCGCGTCACCCACGGACCTCCGTCGTGCTCAGCGCGGCGTGCAGCGCCTCGCGCCACGGGCGCAACGGCGTCAGGCCCGCCGCGGCCCACGCACTGCCGTCGAGCACCGAATACGCCGGGCGCGGGGCGGGCCGGACGAACTCGGCACTGCTGCACGGCCGCACCCGCTCGGGGTCCGCGCCGATCTCCGCGAACACGGCCCGGGCCAGATCGAACCAGGTCGCCTCCCCCGCGTTGGTGGCGTGCAGCACCCCGCCGGGCACCGGATCCGGACCGCCCGCGCGAGCGGCCAGTTCGAGCAGCGCGTCCGCGAGGTCGCGGGCGAACGTCGGAGATCCGCGCTGGTCGTCGACCACCGAGACGGTGTCGCGTTCGTGTTCGAGGCGTCGCATCGTGGCGACGAAGTCCCCGTCGTCGCCGGTGTACACCCACGCGGTGCGCACGACGTGCGCGGACGGCAACGCGGCGAGGACGCCACGTTCCCCGGCGAGCTTCGTCCGCCCGTACGCGCTGCGGGGGCCGGTCGGCGCGTCCACCCGGTACGGCTCGGTTGCGTCGCCCGCGAACACGTAGTCGGTGGAGACGTGGACGAGGTGGGCGCCCGCACGGGCGCACGCGGCGGCGAGCACCGCCGGACCGTCACCGTTCACCGCCGCGGCGCGGTCCTCGTCCGTCTCGGCAGCGTCGACCGCGGTGTAGGCGGCGCAGTTGACGACCACGTCCCCGGGCCGGACGGCGTCGGCGACGCTGCGCGGATCCGTGATGTCGAGCTCGTCGGAACCGTATCCGCGGACCGCCGTACCCGCGGCCGTGCCGCGCGCGAGCAGCTGCCGGCCGAGCTGACCGCGGGCACCGGTGATCAGAACTGTGTTCACGGCCAAAGTCTGGCACGCCGGAGAGGCTCCCGACGATGCGCCGGTGCCCGCAGTAGCCTTGGTTCCGCGCCGCCCCCACCCCGGCGTACGCCATCCGAGCCACCCGACAGGAGGACCTGCACGTGCCGCCAGAGCCGCCCACCCGCAGCGATCGGGAGAGGCCGGCGCCACGCAGGACCAGGCAGCAGACCGCGCCCGTGCAGCGTGGCCCGAGCATCGCCGCGCGGGTGTTCGAAGGTCGTCCGCTGCGCATCGCGATGGCGATGCTGGCGGCGTTGACACTGGTGGTGACCGGTTTCGCATGGCGGAGCATCGACTCCCTGCGGGCCTCGCTCGCGACGATCGGCGGTCTCGGACTCGGCGGTGGCGAGGACGGCGCCCTCGACATCCTGCTGGTCGGCACCGACAGCCGCACCGACGCGCACGGCAACGCGCTGTCGCAACGCGAACTCGACGCGCTGCGGGCCGGCGAGGAGGTCGCCAACAACACCGACACGATCATCCTGATCCGGGTGCCCAACGACGGCAGTTCCGCGACGGCCGTCTCCATCCCCCGCGATGCGTACGTCGAGGTGCCGGGAATCGGCATGTCGAAGATCAACGCGGCGTACGGCGCGACGAAGGAACTCGAGCGCATCCGACTCGTCGAGGACGGCGAATCGGACGCGACCGCGGAGAAGGACTCCTCCCGGGCCGGTCGCGAGGCCCTGATCGACACGGTGGCGAACCTGACCGGCGTCACCGTCGACCACTACGCGGAGGTCGGCCTGCTCGGATTCGTGCTGCTCACCGACGCGGTGGGCGGCGTGGACGTCTGCCTCAACAATGCGGTCGACGAGCCGCTGTCGGGCGCACGGTTCGCCGCCGGCAAGCAGACCCTGCAGGGAGCCGACGCGCTGAGCTTCGTGCGGCAACGCCACGATCTGCCGCGCGGCGACCTCGACCGCATCGTGCGACAGCAGGTGTTCATGGCGTCGCTGGTGCAGAAGGTGCTCAGCGCGAAGACGCTGAGCAATCCGTCGAAGCTGAGCCAGCTCACCGCGGCGGTGCAGCGGTCGGTGGTGCTCGACGACGACTGGGACATCCTCGATCTGGCGACACAGATGCAGGACCTGTCGGGCGGAGCGGTGCAGTTCTCCACCATTCCCGTCGAGGACATCAACGCCATGACCGACTACGGCGAGTCGGTCGTGCAGGTCGATCCGGCCGCGGTGAGGGCGTTCGTGGCGTCCCTCAGCGGTGTCGAGACCGCAGAGGCCACCGAGGTCGCCGCGACCACCGCGGTCGCACCCGACATCGACCGCTCCTCGGTGACGGTCGACGTCGCGAACGCCGGGGACGTCGCCGGTCTCGCCTCCACCGTGTCGGCCGCCCTGACCGCGGAGGGTTTCACCGAGGGTGAGGTCGGCAACTACGGGGTCGTCGGGAGCGGCGATCCGGTGGACACGTCGACGGTGTTCGCGGCCGACCCCGATTCCGACGAGGCGAAGGCCGTGGCCGCCGTGCTCGGTGGTCTCGACGTCGCCGCCGACCGGTCGCTGCCGAAGGGGCAGGTCACGGTCGTGCTGGCAGCCGGCTACGACGGCCCCGGTTCCGGTGCGTCCCGGTCGACCACCAGCACGGCCGCGTCGGAGCTGACGCCGGCCGGCGGCACCGCCACACCCGCCCCGCCCGCCGACCCGATCGACGCCGGCAACGGAACCCGCTGCGTCAACTGACCACCCGACGAAAGAGATTTCCGTGACCACCCTGACCGACGCCCTGCTCGACCCGATCCTGGCCGCCGACCCGGCAGGTCCGCGCATCACCTGGTACGACGATGCGACCGGCGCCCGCATCGAGTTGTCGGCGGTCACGCTCGCGAACTGGGCGGCGAAGACCGCCAACATGATTCGCGACGAATTCGGGCTGCTGCCCGGCGGCCGGGTCGTGGTGCTGCTGCCCGCGCACTGGCAGACGGCAGCGGTGCTCCTCGGTGCGTGGTGGGCGGGCGCCGACGTCGTGTTGGACGCCGATCCCGATGCCGAACTGGCGCTGGTCACCGCGGACCGGCTCGACGACGTCGCCGATGTCGCCGAGGTCGCGGCGCTGTCCCTCGACGCGTTCGGGATGCCGGTGCCGAACCTGCCG
Source organism: Rhodococcus sp. NPDC003383 (assembly GCF_053589115.1). Classification (NCBI taxonomy): domain Bacteria; kingdom Bacillati; phylum Actinomycetota; class Actinomycetes; order Mycobacteriales; family Nocardiaceae; genus Rhodococcus; species Rhodococcus sp. NPDC003383. Next base: position 70,117 of record NZ_JBSFRG010000006.1, read on the forward strand.
GTCGGGGTGACCGACTACGCCACGCACGTGCGCATGCACGGCGATCAATTCCGGTCGTCCGGCGACGCCGGGGCCGCGCTCGACGGACGGTCGTCTGCCGAAATTCTTTCCGCTGCACGCGAATCCGCATCGTCGTCCGGGATCGGCAGCGGCGACCGGGTGCTGTCGGGTCGCGAATGGTCCACCGCCGACGACCTGATCTCGGGGCTGCTCGCGGTCCTCGCGGCCGGCGCGTCGCTGGTGCAGGTGAGCAACCCCGACGCCGACGCCACTGAACGGCGGGTCGCAACGGAGAAGATCACCGTCCGGCTCGACTGAACGGTCGCCCCACCCGCGCGCTCCCTCTCCCCCGGGTTTCCGAGCGAATGTATCGCTCGTCTCCTTCGATCGAGTGAATGTACCGCTCGCTCAGGGCGTTCAGGGGCGCTCGGGGCGCTCAGGAAGGTAGCCGCCGTCGGCGAGGCCGGCTTCGACCTCGAATCGGTTGCGCGGACCCGGGTTCCGCATCTCCTCGACGAGATATCGCACCGCGAATCCCACCCCGAACCGTGCCCACTGGTCGGCATGGACCGCCTCGTGGCGCAGCAACCGGTCCGACGGCCACCGGCTCGTGAGGAAGACTCCACCGATCGTGGTACCGCCGCGGGCGAATCCGAACCGCAGACCTGTGCACACGTAGAGACCGGACCGCTCGTCGAATCCGATCGTCGCGCCGCACAACCGCGCCCAGCACAGCGCCAGCACCGTCACGATCCGCGCGGACGGCACGCCCCGCGACGCCCGCGTCATCCTGCCCGTTCCTGCCACGCCGGGAGCGTAACCGGTCAGGACCCGTCACCTCGCGCCCGGACGATCGCGGTCGCGGTGAGTGCGACGGTCCGGTCCTCGTCCCGCGCGAGCCGGTCGAGAACGTCGCGGGCTGCGCGGCCGGGGATCTCGGCGAGCGCCTGCGCCAGACGCAGCCGAGCGGCACCGTCGGCGGCGTCACCCAATCGGTGTTCGAGCGCGGACACGACGTCCTCGGCCGCGATCGGACCGCCGGCCAGTGTCCCGAGTGTCTCGGCGGCTTCGACGTCGCGCCGGCCCTCGACGACGAGATCGACGAGCCCCGGGAGCGCGTCGGCGCTGCCGCGGGACCCCAGCGCCAGGGCGGCGCGACCGCGGATCGTGGTGTCGGGATCGTCGAGTGCGCGACGCAGCAGCCTCGCCGCGTCCGCGTCCGGCACCGCGGCGATCGCCGTGATCGCGCGCCGTCGCACCTCGACGTCCGGCAAATCCAGGCCGGCTTCCAGTTCGGGCAGGCCGTGCCCGTCGGCGCGGACGAGCGCCCACTGCAGCGCCCCGGCGACGTTCGGATCGTCCTCGGCGAGCAGGGCTTCGACCAGCGCGGCAACAGGTACCGGTGCCGACTCGTCCTGTGTCAGGACGGCTCGCTGCCGGTGACCTCCCGAGTCCGATTCGAGCGCGTGCAGCAACGACACGACCTGCAGCACGTCGCTCCAGTCCGCGGGAGCGGAGGCGTCGACCCGCAGCAACCGGGCGAGCAGTTCCTCTTCGGCGCGGATCCGGGCGCGGGTGTGCCCGATGAGGTCCGCGACCAGGGTGGCCGGTGCGAAGCCCGGCTCGTCGAGTGCCCGCTTGGCGTCGGTGAGCGACAACCCGAGGGTGCGCAGGCATTCGACGTGGAACAGCCGCCGGATGTCGTCCGCGGAGTACTCGCGGTACCCACCGGTCGTGCGACCGGTGGGTACCACCAGCCCGAGCGTGTCGTAGTGACGCAGCATGCGGACGCTGACACCGGAGCGTCGTGAGACTTCCCCGATCAGCACTGCGCGACCTCCCCCGTCACGACTTCGGCCATCAGGATCCCTCCGGTCCGGTCACCGCCACCCGCTTCGCCGTTTCCGGATCAACGGTCACCCGCTTCGCGGCTTCCGGATCAACGGTCACCCGCTTCGCGGCTTCCGGATCAACGGTCACCCGCTTCGCGGCTTCCACGGACAACGCGAATGCACTGTCGGGGTCACGATAGAGCGCTTCGGTGGCGGCGGCATGCGCGCGGATCTTCGCATCCGGACTTGCCTTCGCCGCGTCCAGCACCGGGAGCATCGGCTCGCCCAGCCCGACCAGTGCCCGGGACAGGCTGCGCTGCAGCTCCCGGTCACCCCGCCCGAGCGCGGCCCCGAGGTCGGCGGCAAGCTCGCCCTCGACGCCGGCCGGTACGAGCGCCAGGGCCGCACGCCACGCGCTGCGTGCGACGTCGTCGTCCCGGTCGTGCAGCCGCGCCGACACATCGGGCCAGGCCCGCCCGTCCCCGATCTTCGACAGCGTGTGCAAGGCCTGACTGCAGGCCTGCGCATTCCCGGATCGCACCTCGTCGAGCAGCCTCGGCACGGTGACGTCGGCGGGCATCCGGCACAGTGCCCAGGTGAGCATGTCGCGGACGTAGAAGTCCGGTTCCACGGCACACCGGCCCACCAGGATCTCCACCAGGTGCGGCTCGGGATCGGTCCCGGCGCGCAGCGCCGCCCTCAGCCGCGTCGACGGGGCCGCATCGGACAGTGCCTCCACCAGCTGCGCCTCCACCTGCGCGGAATCGGTTCGGCCGTAACGGGTTGTGTTCACGACAACCACCTCCTTCCGCGACCAGTGGAAGCCCTGACACCGTGTGAGGGTCAAGTGGTGTGAGGGTCAAGCACCGAGCGCAGCGACCGGTGGGACGCGGCTCGCGCGCAGTGCCGGAATGAGCGACGCGATCACCCCGGCAAGACCACCGGCGACGACGATCCCGGCGAGTTGCAGCCACGGCACACCGCCGAAGCCGATCTTGCCGGGTCCGATGACCGATGCCGTGCCCGCCGTGCCGAGAAGCAGCCCGAGCGTCACGCCGAGCGCGGACGCGACCGCCGCGACGAGCAGCGCTTCGCGCATCAGCAGGCTCCGCACCCCGGACCGGGACAACCCGATCGCCCGGAGCATCGCGGTTTCGCGTCGGCGTTCGAGCACCGACAGCGCCATGGTGTTGCCGACCCCGATCAGCGCGATCACCACCGCGACGGACAGCAGGCCGCCGACGATCAGCAGCATCGTGTCGAGCACCTTCTCGATCATGCGGCGCATGGCCACCACACCGGCGACCTCACCGCCGGGGACGACCGTCGCCGCGACGCGGGTCACCTCGTCGGTGACGGCGACGAGTGCGTCGTCGGTCATGCCGTCGTCGAAGCGCAGCCACACGGAGTCGGCCGGTACCGGGCCGGCGACCTCCCGCAGGTCGGCGAGGTCGATCAGGGAGGGTTCGCCGGCGGACGTCGCCGTGACCGACAACTCGCGGGCTCCGCTCGGGCCGGTGACGGTGACGGTGCTGCCGTCGGCGGCAGCGAGGCTGTCGGCGAGCGACTGCTCGAGCACGATCGTGCCCGGCTCCGGCAGGCGGACGTCGGCACGGACCGTCGTTGCGGCAGTGGTCGTGTCGACACCCGTCACGGCAACCTCGGTTCCGGCGACGGTAATCTTCGCGGCGGCGGTCTCGGTGGCGGCACGCACCCCCTCGACGCCGGTGAACAGCTCTGCCGCACCGGAGGGAACCCCGTCCGACGGTGCCTCGACGATGGCGTCGACCGGGAAGTTGTCGTCGACGATTCCGGGTGCCCCGGCCTTGAGCGTGCCGGTGCCGACCACGATCGTCGACGTCAGGGTGATGCCGATGAGCAGTGCGGTCGCGGTGGCCGCGGTGCGTCGCGGGTTGCGGACGGCGTTGCCCGCGGCGAGGGCGGCGACGGGACCGCCGAACCGGCCCGTGGCCCGCCCGACCGCGCCGACCGCGACAGGAACGAGTCGCCGAGACGCGAGGACCACCCCGACGAACACCAGCACCCCGCCGGGACAGGCGATCATCACGTTCGCGCCGGCGACGCCGACGACGAGCAGCGCCGCACCCGAGACGAGGGCGAGCGCCGCGCAGACACGGCGCATCCGCGAGTCCGCCACGGGTTCGGGTTGCGTCTCGATCGGGTGCAACGCGGCCAGCGCCGGGATCCGCGTGGCCCGGCGGGCCGGGCCGCTCGCCGCGACCACCGTGACGACGGTGCCGAGCACGATGCCGGCCACGACGGTGATCGGGCCGATCGCGATCGAGGTCAGCGGGATCGGCACGTCCGCGGCCCGTGCCAGCGCGACCACCAGCGCCGCGAGACCGCATCCGGCGAGCACACCCAACGTGGCGGAGACGAGACCCACGACGAGGGCTTCGCCGCGCACACTGCGCCGCACCTGTTTCGCCGACACTCCCACGCATCGCATGAGTGCGAGTTCGCGGGTGCGGGCTGCGAGCAGGACCGCGAAGGTGTTGGCGATGACGAGACCGGCGACGACGACCGCGATCGCGACGAAACACAGCAGCACGTCGCGCAGCACCGAGATGTTGCCGACGTTTGCTCCGGCGACCTCGGTGGCACGGTCGGCGCCGGAGACGACATGCACACCGGGCAGGGCCGCGGCCAGCGCGTCGACGAGGCCGTCCCCGTCGCCGGCGACCCGCAGTTCCACCTCCGCGTCGGCGCCCGCCCAGGAGCGCACCTGCGCGGTCTCGCCGAACACGAGCCCGGAGTCCATGGCCTGCGGTGTGCCGTCGAGGTCGACGGTGCCGACGACCGTGACGAGGTCGGGCGCAGCGTCGGAGGCGGCAGCGTCGGAGGCGATGACGGTGAGCGCTTCGCCCAGCGCGTATCGCGATCCCGAACCGACGACCACCTCGCCGGGACCGCCGGGCCAGCGACCGTCGGCGAGCCGCTGCCAGCGCAACGAATCGTCCGGGGCCAGGCTGGTCACCCTGGCCGATTCGGGAATTCCCTCGGCCCCCACGATCCGGACGTATCCCGTCACGTCCAGCACCGCCGCGCGCACACCGGGTACCGCGGCGGCGGCCGCCGCCGTGTGCTCCGGAGCGACGTCCGGCTCGGAACCTCGCGCATGGTCGAGGACCGCTGCGGCTGCAACCCCTTCGTATTGGGCGGCAGTCGCTTTCGTGATCGAGGTGTTCACGGTGTCGCCGAGCACGAGGGTGCCGACGGCGAACGCGACGGACACGATCACGGCGAGGGCGGACGCGATGTAGCGGCCGCGGTGGGCGCGAGCCTGGGCCAGAACGAGATGCATCATCGCGCCACCACACCGACCGCGCCGAGGCCACGCATCGCGTCGAGCACGGAATCCGCTGTGGGATCCGCTATTTCACCGGCGAGTCGTCCGTCGGCGAGGAGCACCACCCGGTCCGAGTACGACGCAGCGACCGGATCGTGGGTGACCATGACGACGGTCTGGCCGGTCTCGCGCACACTCGACCGCAGCAGCGCGAGCACCTCGGCGCCGGCCTGCGAATCCAGGTTCCCGGTCGGTTCGTCCGCGAAGATCACGTCGGGCTGCGGCAGCAGGGCCCGCGCGACGGCGACCCGCTGCTGCTGTCCCCCGGACATCTCGTGGGGCAGGTGATCGAGACGGTCCGTCAGGCCGAGGCGCCCGACGACCTCGTCGAACCACTGTGGTGCGGGCCGGGTTCCGGCCAGTCGCATCGGCAGCAGGATGTTGTCGCGGGCGGTGAGCACGGGCAGCAGGTTGAACGCCTGGAACACGAAACCGATACGGTCGCGGCGCAATCCGGTGAGCACCGCGTCCGATGCCGTGCTGATCTCGATCGCCGCGCTGTTCTCGGCTGCCGCGCCGCTCCCGGCTCCGCCGTGCAACACCACCCGACCGCCGTCGACGCCGTCGAGTCCTGCCAGCACATGCATGAGCGTGGACTTGCCGGACCCCGACGGGCCCATGATCGCGGTGAACCGGCCGCGCTCGAACTCGACCGAAACACCGTCCAGGGCACGGACTTCGACGTCGCCGTGACCGTAGACACGGACCACGTCGTGCGCCGAGCAGGCGGGCGCGAAAGCTCTGATGGAAGTCATGCTCCGACAGTAGGAATCACTGCGATCCCGACGCATCGGCGCGACACCCGATCCTGCGGCGCCGAGCGTCATACCGGGGTATGACGCGCCGCTGCCACCGGCGATACCGGGGTCCTACTGCGCGGTGTGCAGCAGCTCGTCCGGACGCACCAGCCCCGCGCGGAAGGCGAACAGCACGGCCTGCACCCGGTCACGCGAACCGGTCTTGGCGAGCACCCGGCCGACATGGGTCTTGACGGTCGCCGCGGACAACACGAACCGTTCCGCGATCTCGCCGTTGCTCAAACCGTGGGCCATCGCGGTGAGCACCTCGACCTCGCGCGGGGTGAGATCGTCCGGAAGGTCCACGTACGTGTCCTTCGTCGCGGCGGTCTGTTCGAGCATGGGCGACACGTGCCGGAGCAGACGCCGGGTCGCGCGCGGGGCCATGACCGCGTCACCGCGATGCACGGTGCGCACCGCGTCGAGCAGATCCTCCGGCGGCGCATCCTTGAGCAGGAATCCGCTCGCACCGGCCGCGATGGCCTGAACGACGTAGTCGTCGTTGTCGAAGGTGGTGAGCACCACCACCTTCGGTGCCTCGGGGTCGGCGAGCAGGGTGCGGGTCGCCGAGATCCCGTCGACCCGCGGCATCTGCACATCCATGAGCACGACGTCCGCGCGGACGCGCCCGAGTTCGATCAGCGCGGCCGCGCCGTCGGACGCTTCGGCGACGACGACGATGTCCGGCTGGGATTCGAGCACCATGCGCAGGCCGGCGCGAACGAGCTGCTGGTCGTCGACGAGTGCGACGCGGATGGGTGCGGTGGGTTCGGTCGGTGCGGCGGGTTCGGTCATCGCTGCCACCCTATGCGGGGAGCTCGGCGCGCACACGATAGCCACCCCCGTCGCGTGGTCCCGCGACGGCACGTCCACCGTGTAGGCGGGCGCGTTCCTCGACCCCGGTCAGACCCTGCCCACCGGGCGGCGACTGCACGAGGGCGGCGGCACCACGCCCGTCGTCGACGACCTCCACGACCAGCACGTCCGGCCGCCAGTCCAGCCTGACGTCGGCGTGCGCGTGGGGCCCTGCATGCTTGAGCACGTTCGTCAGCGACTCCTGCACGATCCGGTAGACCGACAACTGCGTTCCGACCGGAAGGTCGCGGGCCTGCCCGGCGACGGTGTACGTCACGTCCAGGCCGCTACCGCGCATCTGACCGACGAGCGCGTCGAGGTCGTCGAGACCGGGGGTCGCTGTGAACTCGCGGGGCGTGTCCTCGCGCAGCACCGACAGCAGCGACCGCATGTCGGACAGGGCGCGGCGCCCGGTTTCGGCGATCGTGGTGAGCGCACCGGCCGCCGCCTCGGGATCGGCTGCGGCCGCGTACCGGCCGCCGTCGGCCTGCGCGATCATCGCGGTGAGCGAGTGCGCGACGATGTCGTGCATCTCCCGCGCGATGCGGGTGCGTTCCTGGGTGGCCGCCAGTTCCGCCTCCTTGAGCCGGTCGAGTTCGAGCAGACGGTTGCGTTCGGTCAGCGACTCCATCTCGCGCAGCCGCAGTCCCCGCATCCGGCCGAACGCCCAGATGCCGGCGAGGAGCACCGCGACGAACACCGCCGCCGCGACCGTCTCGAAGAGGGTGCGGCCCTCGTACTGCCCCATGTACTTCACCCCGGCCGCCGCACCGCCGATCGCCGCCGCGGCGAGCGCACCGTTCGCGGCCCAGCGCGGCGCGTAGGCGGCGAGCGCGTACACCGAGGCCGGCACAGCGATCGGGACGATCACGGACATCTGCGGCAGCACCAGCAGGTGCGCGTACGCCGCCGCCGCGACCAGCCCCCCGGACAACACCGGTCGGGTGCGCCGCCACGCCAGCGGACCGGTCAGCGCGAGCGCCACCAGCACCCCGCGCGCACCCTCGTGCCCGGTCACCGCTCCGGCGACGCCGGCCATCGCCAGCAGGACGGCGACGACCCCGTCGATCGTCGCGACGTGGGCACGGCTCCACCGGCTCCATCGCTCGATCAACGGGGTCGTCTGCACGGAACCGCCGGGTTCAGCCGAGCAGCTTCTGCCGCAGCGCGTCGTCCTTCTCGAGCACCATCTGCTCGAGGCCGGCCTGGAAGCGTTCCATCTGCTCACGCAGCGCCGGATCGGAGGCGCCGAGGATGCGGGCGGCGAGCAGGCCGGCGTTGCGGGCTCCGCCGATCGACACGGTCGCGACGGGAACACCGGCGGGCATCTGCACGATCGACAGCAGCGAATCCATGCCGTCGAGGTACTTGAGCGGCACAGGGACACCGATCACGGGCAGCGCCGTCGCGGAGGCCACCATGCCCGGCAGGTGCGCGGCGCCACCGGCACCCGCGATGATCACCTTGATGCCGCGACCGGCCGCCGACTTCGCGTAGTCGAGCATGCGCTGCGGGGTGCGGTGCGCCGAGACGACCCCGACCTCGAATCGGATCCCGAACTCGGCCAGCGCCTCCGCTGCGGCCTCCATCGTCGGCCAATCCGAGTCGCTGCCCATGATCAGGCCGACCTGTGCGCCCTGCGCCACGTCACTCACCCTGCTCTCCCGTGTGTTCGTTCCAACCGTCGGTCCATACGCCGTGCGAGAGCCAGTGCGCGGCCCGTTCGGCACGCTCGCGGACCGCCGCCACGTACTGCGGATCGGTGATGGATCCGGACGGGTCGCCGAGCACGTTGACGTGCCCGATCTTGCGGTCCTTGCGTTCACCCTTGCCGTACAGGTGCACACGCACGTCGGGCATCCGCGCGAACAGATGGTGCAGGCGCTCGTCCATGCTCATCTCCGGCGCCTCTGGCGCGCCGAGCACGTTCGCCATCACCGTGACCGGGGCGAGCGGCGTGGTGTCGCCGAGCGGATAGTCCAGGACCGCGCGCAGGTGCTGCTCGAACTGTCCGGTGCGGGCACCGTCCATACCCCAGTGGCCCGAGTTGTGCGGACGCATCGCCAGTTCGTTGACGACGAGTTCGCCGCCCTCCGTCTCGAACAGTTCGACGGCCATCACGCCCACGACGCCGAGTTCCCCGGCGATGCGCAACGCGAGCTGCTCGGCCGCCGTCTCCACGTCCTCCGGCAGGTCCGGGGCGGGTGCGATGACGACCGCGCACTGCCCGTCGCGCTGCACCGTCTCGACGACCGGCCACGACGCGCCCTGCCCGAACGGGGACCGGGCGACCATCGCGGACAGCTCGCGGCGCCACGACACCTTCTCCTCGGCCAGCAACGGCACCCCGGCGGCGAGCCGATCCTCGACGACGGCCTCGAGTTCCTGCTGATCGTCGAGGATCCACACGCCACGGCCGTCGTACCCGCCGCGGGCAGCCTTGAGCACATAGGGCCAGCCCAGCTTCTCGCGCGCGGCCTTCGCATCGGCGACGGACCGGATGACCGCGAACTTCGGCATCGGGACGCCCAGGTCACCGAGCCGCTCACGCATGGCGATCTTGTCCTGCGCGTAGATCAGGGCCTGCGGCGGCGGGAGCACGTTGACGCCCTCGGCCTGCAGCACCTTCAGGTGCTCGGTGGGAACGCCCTCGTGGTCGAAGGTCAGGGCGTGTGCGCCGATCGCGGCGCTGCGCAGTGCCTCGAGATCGTTGTGGCTGCCGAGCACCACGTCGGGGCTGACGCGGGCGGCGGGTTCGTCCGCGCTGCCCGCCAGGACCCGCAGGGTCTGGCCGAGGGCGATCGCGGCCTGATGGGTCATCCGGGCGAGCTGGCCGCCGCCGATCATCGTCACGACGGGCATTCCGCCGGTCAGCGCGCGGGGGGTGTCGGATCTGGGGGGCGAATCAGGTCTACCGGTCACGACTGTCCATGGTGTCACATCGGAAGACCGGCACTGCTGCACCGTGCGCGTGCACGCTGTCACAGCGTGTGAGGCGCCCGACACATTCCTGTGCTAATACTGAAAATTTCATCCGGATGCGAAAGTCTGCGATCCGGTTTCGTAGACTTGTCCGAGTGTCTTTCGTCGATGTCGCCATGAACCGCGTTCCCCAGCCGCTGCGAGGCCTGCTCCTGCGGCACAGCGAGCTGGTCAAGTTCGCCATCGTCGGCGGCACGACCTTCGTCATCGACTCGGGCATCTTCTACACCCTCAAGCTGACAGTGCTGGAGGAGAAGCCGGTGACGGCCAAGATCATCGCCGGCATCATCGCGGTGATCTGCTCCTACATCTTCAACCGCGAATGGTCGTTCAAGAACCGCGGTGGCCGTGAACGTGCCCACGAGGCGTTCCTGTTCTTCTTCGTCAGCGGCATCGGTGTCGTACTCAGCTTCATCCCGCTGTGGATCTCGAGCTACGTGTTCGGGCTGCGGGTACCCGAGGTGAGCCTGACGGTCGAGAACATCGCCGACTTCATCAGCGCCTACATCATCGGGAACCTGCTGCAGATGGCGTTCCGCTTCTACTGCTTCAAGCGGTTCGTCTTCCCCGAGGAAACCGGCCCCGACGCCGAACTCGGCGAGCTCGCCGAGGAACAGATCGGACGCTGACCCACCCGCTGCTGCCGGCACACCGGTTCAGCGAGGCTCCCGACTCGCATCCGAGGTCCCGTGCCCGCGGTCCCGGGACGTGCCGAGGAACAACGCGAACAGCGCCGGCCTCCGCCGTTGCAGTTCGAGCCGGCCGCCGTCGGCGGAGACCAGCGCGCGGGCGAGCGCCAGCCCCACCCCCGTCGATCCGCTACCGGAGAACCCGCGATCGAAGATGTGCGGGGCGAGTTCGTCGCTGACACCCTCCCCCTCGTCGGTCACTTCCACACACACCGTGTCGTCGCCCGCCCGCCGCACCGAGACCGTGCAGGTCCCGCCGCCGTGGACCAGCGCGTTGTCGACCAGCACGGCCACGGCCTCACGCAGGCGCGAGCCGGTCACGGTCGAGCGCAACGCCGGGTTGCCCCGCAACACCAGATCGCGTCCGGCCTCCCGGAACGGTCCGCGCCAATCCGCGATGACCCCCGACATCTCCCCCACCACCGACACCTCGGTGCGCAGGGCGGAGCCGCTGTCGCGGGACTGTCGCACCAGATCGTCGATCGCGGCGGTGAGCCGGTCCACCTGGGCCATGGCGGCCTCGGCTTCCTCCACGACCGCAGGATCGGAGTGCGTGGACAGTTCGTCGAGCCGCAACCGCACCGCGGTCAACCGCGAACGCAGCTGGTGCGACACGTCACCGACGAGCATGTGCTCGCGCTGCAGGCGCCCCGCGATCTCCACCGCGGCGGCATCGAGCACGTCGGAAACCCGATCGAGCTCCGGGATACGGTGCCGTCGCGGATCCGGCCGGAAGTCGCCCTGGGTCAGTCGCGCCGCGCGTGCGGCGACGTCGCGCAGCGGATCGGACAGGCGCCGCGCGGTGACGACGGCGACGATCGCGCCGGCTACCACGGTCAACAAGACGATCGTGGCCACGGCCGCCAGGACCTGCCGTTGCACGGTGCGCACGCCCGCCGACGGCGCCTCCAGCCGCAACGACCCGGATGTGCCCAGCGACAGGGACTCCAGGATCGGCGCCGAGACTGCCGGAGCGCCGATGTCGAGACGGGCAGCGGCGTCCTCCGGGGTCGGATAGACGATCACCAGGCGGCCGCCGTCGGGCACGAGCAGACGCATCGAACTCGTGTCGAGGCCGCCGGCGATCACCCCCTCCGCGCCTTCCTGGGCGATGATCTCGGAGGCCATCAGCTCCAGCCGTCCCTGCAGATCCCGGCGCATGGTGTCCTCGACGAACAGGTACGCGGTGTAGGCGAGCGGAAGGCCGAGCAACAGCGCGACGAGCAGCACCACGGCGAGAACCGCGATGAGAATGCGACGACGCACGAGCGGCCCCGGCTAGTCGGTGTTCACTCGGAAACCGACACCGCGGACGGTCGCGATGCGGCGTTCCCCGGCCGGCCCCTCGTCGCCGATCTTCCGGCGCAGCCACGACATGTGCATGTCCAGAGTCTTGGAACCACGCAGGTCGACGTCTCCCCACACCTCCTGGAGGATCGCGTCCCGCGAGACGACCTGCCCGGCGTGTTCGAGCAACACCCGCAGCAGCTCGTACTCCTTGTTGGCGAGGACGACCTCGGAACCGTCGACGAGCACGCGCCGCGCGGCGCGTTCGAGCCGGATCCCGGCGACCTCGACCACGTCGTCGGTGTCACCGCCGCCCCGGCGGCGCAGCAACGCCCGCACACGCGCCATCAGTTCGGCGAGGCGGAACGGTTTGCCGACGTAGTCGTCGGCGCCCGCGTCGAGACCGACGACGAAATCGACCTCGTCGGTGCGAGCGGTGAGCATGAGTACGGCCAGGTCGGAGCGGTTGGTCCGGATCTGCCGGCACACCTCGAGACCGTCCATACCGGGCAGTCCGAGGTCGAGGATCAGCAGCTCGTACCGGCCGGACAGGGCCTCTTCCAGTGCGGCGGGGCCTTCCTGGGCGATCGTCACCTCGTACCCCTCGCGACCGAGGGCTCGCGAGAGGGGCGCGGCGATGGCTTCGTCGTCTTCGGCGAGCAGGACAGCGGTCACGGAACCAGGGTACGGATCCGCCGGGGGCGCTGTCCGAATTACCACGCTTTGCGGCCGGTGCCCCCACCCGAGTCGTCACGTCCCCGGTCGTCACCGCCCCGATCGTCGCGGTACTCGCCGGTCCCGTAACCGCCCCTGTCGGCGCTGCTGTCGAACGCCTGCCGGTAGAGCAGCGTGTGCACGGTCTGCACGTCGGGGATGTCGTCGAATTCGAGCGGATCGTCGGCCGCGGAGACGATCACCAGGGTGCCGGTACGCAGCATGCGGTCCACGATGCCGTGCCGGAACTGCACGTTGCTGATGCGACCCATCGGAATGTCGATGCCGGTGTGGGTGATCACGCCCTGCCGCACGAGGACCCGCCGGTCGGTGACGATGAAGTGCGTCGTGAGCCACCGCACGAGGGGCGCGACACAACGCCAGCCGACGAGAACGACCCACAACACCAGGACCGCGACGGTCAGGACACCGGCCGCGGCGCCTTCGAGACGCGTACCGGCGACACCGAGCAGGAAGCCCGCGACCGCGGTTGTCAGCAGGAAGATCGCGGTGGGGACGATGAGCATCTTCCAATGCGGATGCCGGTGCAGCAGCAGCTCTTCGTCGACGGCGAGTGCGTCCTCGGGGTAGCCCATGCCGCCGAGGATCGCACGTCGCGCGACCGGAGGTCAGCCCACGGGTCGCAGATGGGTGATGTCGCCCGCGGCGATCGCCACCGGGTCGCCGTCGCGGTCGGGACGGACGACGATCCGACCCTGCTCGTCGATGTCGACGGCGACGCCGTGCAGTTCGGTGTCGCCGGGCAGGACCGCCCGCACCCGCTGTCCGACGGTGCTGCACCGTTCGCGGTAGGCGTCGGCGAGTGCCGCGGTGTCCCAGTCGTGGTCGTGCCACCGACGCATCCGCTCGGCCAGGTTGGTCAGCAGCACCTGCGCGAGGCGGGTGCGGTCGAGGTCGGTGGCTCCCGCCAGCATCAGCGACGTCGCGGTCGGCACCGGCAGTTCGTCCTCGGCCAGCGAGACGTTGAGGCCGATGCCGACGACGACCGCGGGGACGGGTGCGGTCGCGGCGATCTCGACGAGGATTCCGGCGACCTTGCGGCCGTCGACGAGCACGTCGTTGGGCCATTTCAGTTCGGCGGGCACGCCGGTGACCGAACGGACGGTGTCGACGGTCGCGATTCCGGCGAGCAGCGGCAGCCAGCCGAGGTCGGCGAGGTCCACCCCGGGCAGGGTGACGAGTACGGAGGCGATCACCTGCGCGTTCGGAGTGCCCTCGAACCGGCGCGAGTGCCGTCCGCGGCCGCCGGACTGGAATTCGGCGAGCAGCGCGCGCGGCGCGTCGCCTTCACCTGCGACGGCGAGCAGATCGGCGTTGGTCGATCCGGTTTCCTCGACGACGTCGAGCCGCCGGTAGAACGCGGCGGGTCCGGTGGCCGCGACCAGGGCGTCGCGCAGGTGCTCGACGTCGAGCGGGGCGCGCAGCGCGGCCGGATCTGTCGAGGCGGGACGAGGGGATTGCGGGTCCGGGGACATGCTCACAGCCTAGGGCCGGATGGCGCCGCGCCGGTGCTGCGAAAACGTACTGGCCGGTAGCTTCAGTTCAATGATTCAACACAACTGGGAGTCGATTCGGAGCCCTAGTATGACGCTCGCTAAGCTGACTGGCCATGACCACTGTCCAGGAGCCGTCCGCGCCCGAGGCGGCGAGTACGCCCGATATCCACACCACCGCCGGCAAGCTGGCAGACCTGCGCAATCGTCAGGCCCAGGCCCACGCCCCGAGCGGTGAGGCTGCCATCGAGAAGGTCCACGCGAAGGGCAAGCTCACCGCCCGCGAGCGTATCCACGCTCTGCTCGACGAGGGCTCGTTCGTCGAACTCGACGCCCTCGCACGGCACCGCAGCACCAACTTCGGCCTGGCCGACAACCGTCCCGTCGGCGACGGTGTCGTCACCGGCTACGGCACCATCGACGGTCGCGATGTGTGCGTGTTCTCCCAGGACGCGACGGTCTTCGGCGGCAGCCTCGGTGAGGTCTACGGCGAGAAGATCGTCAAGGTCATGGACCTGGCCCTGCGCACGGGCCGTCCGCTGATCGGCATCAACGAGGGCGCCGGCGCCCGCATCCAGGAAGGCGTCGTCTCGCTCGGCCTGTACGGCGAGATCTTCCACCGCAACGTGCAGGCCTCCGGCGTGATCCCGCAGATCTCGCTGATCATGGGCCCCGCCGCCGGTGGTCACGTGTACTCCCCCGCCCTGACCGACTTCGTGGTGATGGTCGACCAGACCAGCCAGATGTTCGTCACCGGTCCCGACGTCATCAAGACCGTCACCGGCGAGGACGTCACCATGGAGGACCTCGGCGGCGCGCACACCCACATGGTCAAGTCGGGTGTCGCGCACTACGTCGCCGACGGCGAACAGGACGCCCTCGACTACGTCAAGGACCTGCTGTCCTACCTGCCGTCGAACAACCAGGCCGCGGCTCCGCGCCTGGCCCCGACCGACCCGATCCTCGGGTCCATCGAGGACTCGCTCACCGACGAGGACCTCGAGCTCGACACGATCATCCCGGACTCGGCGAACCAGCCGTACGACATGCACGAGATCATTCGTCGGCTGCTCGACGACGACGAGTTCCTCGAGGTGCAGGCCGAGCGCGCCGCCAACGTCATCGTCGGTTTCGGCCGCATCGACGGCCGCAGCGTCGGCATCGTCGCGAACCAGCCCACCCAGTTCGCCGGCTGCCTCGACATCGACGCCTCCGAGAAGGCGGCCCGGTTCGTGCGGACCTGCGACGCGTTCAACGTGCCGATCATCACCCTGGTCGACGTCCCGGGCTTCCTGCCGGGTACCGAGCAGGAATACAACGGCATCATCCGCCGCGGCGCCAAGCTGCTGTACGCGTACGGTGAGGCCACCGTCGGCAAGATCACCGTCATCACCCGCAAGGCCTACGGCGGCGCGTACGACGTCATGGGTTCCAAGCACATGGGTGCCGACGTGAACCTGGCGTGGCCGACCGCGCAGATCGCCGTCATGGGTGCCTCCGGCGCCGTCGGCTTCGTCTACCGCAAGCGCCTTCTCGAAGCCGCCAAGAACGGCGAGGACGTCGATGCGCTGCGCCTCGAACTGCAGAACGAGTACGAGGACACCCTGGTGAACCCGTACGTCGCGGCCGAGCGCGGATACGTCGACGCGGTCATCCCGCCGTCGCACACCCGCGGCCAGATCGTGTCCGCATTGCGACTGCTCGAGCGCAAGATGGTTTCGCTTCCGCCGAAGAAGCATGGGAACATTCCGCTGTGACCGCCGTGACGGAGGAAAAGATCATCACCGACATCGACTCGACCGAAGCATCCGACGCCCCTCTCGAGGACGTCGTGGTCGAAGCTGCCGGTGAGAACTCGGCACCGGAGCCCGTGACTGCCGAGGCGGTAGTCGAGACCGCGGCTGCCCTGCGCATCGTGAAGGGCAACCCGACCGACGAGGACATCGCCGCGCTCGTGTGCGTGCTCGCCGCGGCTTCCTCGGGCGCCGAATCCGAAGGCGACGGCCGTCCCGCGGAGACGTGGGGCGACCCGACCCGGATGCATCGCCAGTGGGCGCCGTTCTCGCCGTATTCGTACCCGAACCTCGGCTGAGATGACCCGATTGGTGCTCGCGTCGGCGTCGCCGGCACGGCTGTCCGTGCTGCGCGCCGCCGGCGTGGAACCGCTCGTGCTGGTGTCGGGGGTCGACGAGGACGCGATCGTCGCGTCGCTCGGCCCCGACACCGCGCCCGAGGTCGTGGTCACCGAACTCGCCCGCGCCAAGGCCGCCGACGTGGTGCCCCGGCTGAGCGGTGACGGCGTGGACGACGCAGTGGTCGTCGGGTGCGATTCGATGCTGCACGTCGACGGACGGTTGCAGGGCAAGCCCGGCACCGCCGAGGTCGCGCGGGCCCGCTGGCGCTCGATGGCCGGCCGCAGCGCCGACCTGCTCACCGGGCACAGCCTGCTGCGGGTCCGCGACGGTGAGATCGTCGCGGAAGCCTCCGCGCACAGCGGCACGACCGTCTATTTCGGCACCCCCACCGACGACGAACTCGAGGCCTACCTCGCGAGCGGCGAACCCCTCCAGGTCGCGGGTGCCTTCACCCTCGACAGCCTCGGTGGCTGGTTCATCGAGCGTCTCGAAGGCGACCCGTCGTCGGTCATCGGCATCGGTCTGCCGCTCGTTCGGCGGCTCCTCGGCGAGGTCGGAGTTTCCGTCGCCGACCTCTGGTCCACGTCCGCGAAGTCGACGGGAACCGTCACCCGCTAGCGAAGGGCCGCCGGACCCCGCGTTCCAACGACCGCGCCATCGCCTCGGCCTTGCTCTTGGCCCGCTCGGCGTGAACTCCTGCGAACAGCTCGTCGACCGTCCCGACCCACAGTTCGAGCCACCGTTCGAACCGTGCCGGGGTGAGGCCGTGGTGCGCGTGCAGTGCCCGGTGCACCGGCAGGAAGTTGCCCTCGTACCGCGTGGTGCGGAAGAGGATCTGTTCCCAGAAGTCACCGACGACGAGCAGATGCTCGTCGAGACCGACGATCGCGAGCACCTCGAACACCGGCGCGAGCGTCGGATCGGTGAGGGCGCGTTCGTAGAACCTGCGGACGAGCCGGTCGATGTCGGCGCGATCGGACACGTCGAAGACCGGGGCGCCACTGGAAATCACATCCACCGAACCTACCGCCTAGTATTGACGGCGCACCTGCCACCACTGCCTCAGGAGCCCTCTGTGCCCGTCGAGCCCGACGCCAATCCCTCATTCGCCGCATACGCCGACCCCACTCGCCTGGTGTCGACGGAATGGCTGTCCGCCCACCTCGGACATCCCGAGGTGAAGGTCGTCGAATCCGACGAGGACGTGCTGCTCTACGACGTCGGCCACATTCCCGGCGCCGTGAAGATCGACTGGCATCTGGACCTGAACGACCCGGTCACCCGCGACTACATCGACGGTGCCGCGTTCGCCGACCTGATGAACCGCAAGGGCATTCGCCGCACCGACACCGTCGTGATCTACGGCGACAAGTCGAACTGGTGGGCCGCCTACGCGCTGTGGGTCTTCACGCTGTTCGGCCACGAGGACGTGCGCCTGCTCGACGGCGGCCGCGACGCGTGGATCTCCGAGAACCGCGACACAACCTTCGACGTCCCGTCCACCACCACGACCGGATACCCGGTGGTTGCGCGCAACGACGCCCCGATCCGGGCCTTCAAGGACGAGGTGCTCGCATCCCTCGGCACGTCTCCGCTGGTGGACGTGCGCTCGCCGCAGGAGTACACCGGCGAGCGCACCCACATGCCGGACTACCCGGAGGAAGGTGCCCTGCGCGGCGGCCACATCCCCACCGCGGTGTCCATCCCGTGGGCGAAGGCCGCGGCGCCGGACGGCCGGTTCCGTTCCCGCGCCGAACTCGACGAGATCTACGCGGACATCTCCCGCGACGCGGATGTGATCGCCTACTGCCGCATCGGTGAGCGGTCCAGCCACACGTGGTTCGTGCTCACACACCTGCTCGGCTACCAGAACGTCCGCAACTACGACGGTTCGTGGACGGAGTGGGGCAACGCGGTGCGCGTGCCGATCGTCAAGGGCGAAGAACCCGGGGAAGCGCCCGCCCGATGAGCCTGCCCTCCGCGCTCGCCGAGATCGTCGACGACTTCGCCGCCGTCACCGGTCAGGACAAGCTGCAGCTGCTCCTCGAGTTCAGCCGGGAGCTTCCGCCCCTCCCGGCCGAAGTCGAGGAAGCCGCGATGGAACCGGTGCCCGAGTGCCAGTCGCCGTTGTTCCTGTCCGTCGATTCGTCGGAGCGTGATCGGGTGCGGCTGCATTTCAGTGCTCCGCCGGAGGCGCCGACCACGCGGGGGTTCGCATCGATCCTGCATCAGGGTCTCGACGGGCTCAGCGCACAGGAGATCCTCGATGTGCCGGACGACTTCTACTCGGCGCTCGGACTGGCGGATGTGGTGAGTCCGCTGCGGCTGCGCGGCATGAGCGCAATGCTCGCCCGGATCAAGCGGCATCTTCGGGCCTGACCTCGTCGGAGGCGCTGTCCCGACCTCGCGGGGGGCGGCTGTGCAGTCTCGGCTACCGGCCGGTAACGTTGCGGGGTTCGATCTTGCTCGTAGTGTGTAGGGGCTATCCGGTTACATCGTCTATCGGATTGACGCCTACACTCTCCGTGACGGCAATAACCTAACGATCGATCAACAGGAGGCTCCGTGCCCAGTCATGCCAGCGCGCACATCACGAAAGTGCTCGTCGCCAACCGCGGCGAGATCGCTGTGCGGGTCATCCGAGCTGCCAAGGACGCCGGTTACGGCAGCGTAGCCGTCTACGCCGAGCCCGACGCGGATGCGCAGTTCGTGAAGCTCGCCGACGAGGCGTTCGCGCTCGGCGGCCAGACGTCGGCCGAGTCCTACCTGGTCTTCGACAAGATCCTCGACGCCGCGAAGAAGTCCGGCGCCGACGCGATCCACCCCGGCTACGGCTTCCTGTCCGAGAACGCCGACTTCGCCCAGGCCGTGATCGACGCCGGCCTGATCTGGATCGGCCCCTCGCCGCAGTCCATCCGCGACCTCGGCGACAAGGTCACCGCCCGCCACATCGCCGAGCGCGCCAACGCGCCGATGGCCGCGGGCACCAAGGACCCGGTCAAGAACGCCGACGAGGTCGTCGAGTTCGCCAAGCAGTACGGCGTGCCGGTCGCGATCAAGGCGGCCTTCGGTGGCGGCGGTCGCGGCATGAAGGTCGCGCAGACCATCGAGGAGATCCCCGAGCTGTTCGAGTCGGCCACCCGCGAGGCGATCGCCGCCTTCGGCCGCGGCGAGTGCTTCGTCGAGCAGTACCTGGACAAGGCCCGCCACGTCGAGGCGCAGGTCATCGCCGACCAGCACGGCAACGTCGTCGTCGCCGGCACCCGCGACTGCTCGCTGCAGCGCCGCTTCCAGAAGCTCGTCGAGGAGGCGCCCGCGCCGTTCCTGACCGACGAGCAGCGCAAGCGCATCCACGAGTCCGCCAAGGCCATCTGCCGCGAGGCCGGTTACTACGGCGCCGGCACCGTCGAGTACCTGGTGCAGGGCGACACGGTGTCGTTCCTCGAGGTCAACACCCGCCTGCAGGTCGAGCACCCGGTCACCGAAGAGACCGCCGGCATCGACCTGGTGCGTCAGCAGTTCCGCATCGCCAACGGCGAAGAACTCGAGATCAAGGAAGACCCGACGCCGCGCGGCCACTCCTTCGAGTTCCGCATCAACGGTGAGGACGCCGGTCGCGGCTTCCTCCCCGCCCCCGGCCCGATCGCCGTCTACAAGGAGCCCTCGGGCCCGGGCGTGCGCGTCGACTCCGGCGTCGTGCAGGGTGACGTCATCGGCGGCCAGTTCGACTCGATGCTCGCCAAGCTGATCGTCACCGGCGAGACCCGCGAGCAGGCGCTGCAGCGCGCTCGCCGCGCCCTCGCCGAGTTCGAGGTCGACGGCCTCGCCACGGTCATCCCGTTCCACCGGCACATCGTCGAGAACCCGGCCTTCGTCGGCGACGGCGAGAAGTTCGACGTCTACACCAAGTGGATCGAAACCGAGTGGGAGAACACCATCGAGCCCTACGCGGGTGCCGGTGCCGTCGATGACGAGGACGAGGCTCTGCCGCGTCAGAACGTCGTCGTCGAGGTCGGTGGCCGTCGCGTCGAGGTGTCGCTGCCCGGCCAGTTCTCGCTCGGCGGTGGCGGCGGCGCGGCCGGTGCCATCCGCAAGAAGCCGAAGGCCCGCAAGCGTGGCGGCGCCCACGGCGGCAAGGCGTCCGGCGACGCCGTGACCGCGCCGATGCAGGGCACCGTCGTCAAGGTCGCGGTCACCGAGGGCCAGGAGGTCGCCGAGGGCGATCTGATCGCCGTCCTCGAGGCCATGAAGATGGAGAACCCCGTCACCGCGCACAAGGCCGGTGTCGTGACCGGCCTGGCCGTCGAGCCGGGTGCTGCCATCACTCAGGGAACGGTGCTCGCCGAACTCAAGTGATGTTCTGACCAACGGGGCGTGCCCCGGGCGGATCCGACGATCCGCCCGGGGCACGCCCCGTTTCGGCTTCCGAATCGGCTGCGCCCCCGTTCGAACACATGTACTATTCGAACATGAGTTCGACAGCAGAGGTTCATACGGTGGAGCGCCCCACCGTGGACGAACTCTGCGCACTCGACGTCGACCGCCTCTCCGACGAGGACATCGCCTCGACACTCCGCACCGTCGAACGCCTCCGCCGCCGACTCGACGGCCTCGACGCGCGACTGGTCGCCCAGATCGAACAGCGCGGACTCGAGAACGCCGTGAAGCTGTCCACGCCCCAGAAATACCTGGTCGAACTCCTGCACCTGTCCCGCGCCGACGCGGTTCGGCGAGTGAAGAACTCCCGCCTCCTCGCACCCCGCACGACTCCCAGCGGCACCGCCCTCGCCCCGATCCTGCAGGTCACGGCCGCTGCCGTTGCCGACGGTGACGCGTCCGCCGCGCACGTCGATGCCATCCGCAAGGTGACCGAGAAGATTCCGGGGCGGTTCGGGAACGACGTCGTCGAGACCGTCGACCGCATCCTCGGCACCCTCGCCCGGACCGCGACCCCCGACGACATCACCACCGCCGGCATCGACCTGCTCGCCCGACTGGACCCCGACGGCAACCCACCGGACGACCGCGACCGCAAGGCCCGCCGCTCCCTGAGGCTCGCACCGCAATCGGCCGATCTGATGTCCCGCCTGCACGGCGACCTGCATCCGGCCACCCGAGCCAAACTCGACGCCATCCTCGCCACCTGGGCCCGACCGGGCATGAACAACCCCGACGACCCCGACTCACCTGCCGGCAGCATCGACCGGCCCGACCTCGACCCCGCCGTTCTCGATCGGGCGGCCCGCCGCGACCGGCGCACTCCCGACCAACGCCTCCACGACGCCTTCGACGCACTCTGCACCCACGCACTGGCCTCCGGCGCTCTCGGCCGACACCGCGGTCTGCCGGTCACCGTCGTCGTCACCATGACCCTGCGCCAACTCGAACGGGCCACCGGCCTCGCCACCACCGCCACCGGCGGGGTCGTGCCCGTCACCGATGCCCTCGCCATGGCCGAGCACGCCCATCCGGTCCTTGCACTTTTCGACCACGCCGGCGCTCCCCTGCATTTCGGACGGTCCAGACGCCTCGCCACCGCCGACCAGCGCCTGTTGCTCACCGCCTGGCAACGCGGCTGCACCCGGCCCGGTTGCGATGCTCCCGCCTCGCACTGCGCCGTTCACCACCTGACCGAATGGCAACACGGCGGCGGCACCGACATCGACAACCTCGCGCTGGTATGCGACGCCGACCACGCACGCGTCACCGACTCCGGGTGGCGCACCACCGCCGATCCCCACGGCCACCGCCCTCTGTGGACCGCACCGCACCTCCTCGATCCCACCCGCACACCCCGGCGCAACCATCGCCATCACCCCCACGAGCTCGTCACCCACGCGATCCTGAACGCGTCCCCGCCCCGTCGCAGGCGCGGCCCGGCAGCACCGACGCGTTGCCGGGATCGGAACGGCTCCGACTCGGCGGAGGATCATCACCCACGAACGGAGCGCAGTTCGTAGCGTTCCGGGGCAGATTTCCGTGAACGCTCGAGACTAGGGTGGATATATGGCCGAGCCGCACGAGATACGCATCGGCACCGCCGAACGCGAGCAGGCGCAGCGTCTGCTCGGAGAACACTTCGCTGCCGGACGGCTCACCCTCACCGAGTTCGAGGAACGGTCCGGACGCATCGAAGCGGCGACGACACGCGGCGAGCTGGTGGCCCCGTTCTCCGATCTGCCCCTCATCGAACCGGCACGGCGGCAACGGCGCGGACGGGGACTGGTTCTCGGCCTGCTGCCGCTGGCCCTGTTCGCGGTGTTCGTCGTGGCGGACCGGTTCGGCATCGGTCTGTGGCTGCCCGCGGTCGCAGCAGTTGCCGCCGCGGGGACGGCGATGTTCGTCGGCCGGTCCCGTCCCGAAGACCCGGCACCCGGGTCCGCGCGTCTCCTGCCCGCACGCCTTCTCGACGAGACCACTCCGGCTCCCCCCTACAACCGCGAAACCCGTCCCCGCACAGCCCCTTCGGGCGCCGCTGTGCTCGACGTGCTCACCCTCTTGCCGATCGGGCTGGTGGCCGCGGTGTCGATGGTGGCGATCCGCTTCCCGCTCGTCATGGTGATCTGCGCCGTCGTGCTCGTCGCGGTCGTGGTGAAGGCGTATCGGATCATGACCGGCGGACCCGGCTTCGGCCCGTGAGACCGGCCACGCGGCGCCAACTTCGGGCAACTAGTCTGTGGGCATGTCCGACACACCCGAGGTTCGCATCGGCACCGCCGAACGCGAGCGTGCGCTGCAGTTGCTCGGTGAACATTTCGCAGCCGGACGACTCACCCTCGCCGAGTTCGAAGAACGCAGCGGCAAGGCCTCGGCAGCGACGACCCGCAGCGACCTCGACGCCCTGTTCACCGATCTGCCGACGGAAACGGCGAACGTCCCTGCTCCGGCAGCCGAGACTGCCCCGGCCAAGCGTGGACTGCCGGACCGGTGGCGCGACGTGGTCGCGGGCGTGACACCTGCCGTCGCGCTCGTCCTGTTCTTCCTTACTCACAGCTGGCTGTGGTTCCTGCTCATCCCCGTCGTCAGCGTCGTCCTGTATGCGGGGCTCGATCAGAACGACCGTTCGCGTGACCGCAAGCGCGACAGAAAGAATCGCAAGGACAGGGGCGACGCCTGATGGAACCGGTCGAGATCAACGCGGGCAACTGGTATCTGCTCGCCGAGGACACCGAGTCCTGGAACGCCGACACCCGGTACCGCTGGTCGGTGCGCGAGGCGACGACCGCGGAATCGGTTGCGGACGTGACACTGATGCCGGACGGGACGTTGACCGGCACCGCCCGCGACGGCGAGGACGCCGCGCTGACCGCCGCGCGCCGCGCGGTACGCGGATTCGCCGAGGCCGCACTCGGTCTGACCGTCCGGGACGCCTGACCGGTGCCCACACTCACGTGGCGGCGCACGCTGCCTCTCGTGCTGGCGACGGTCGTGGTTACCGCGATGCTCCTGTCCCCCGGAGGCACCGCACCGGAAGGCCCGCCGCACGCCGACAAGGTCACGCACGCAGTCTTCTTCGCGACCCTCGCCTACTGCTCGCTGTATGCACGGATCCCCGTCGCCTGGACGATCGGCTGGCTCGCCGCGTACGGCGTGCTGACCGAGATCCTGCAGGAAATGGTTGCGGTGCGTCGCTCGGGGTCGGTCTGGGACTGGTGCGCCGACCTGGTCGGTGTGCTCGTCGGTCTCGCGGTGTTCACTGCGGTACGCCGTCGCACCCGAACCGCGCGCTGACGGATCGGGTTCGACGACCCCCTGCACCCGGACGAGACACTGCGCCTACGTCATTCGCCGCGTACGGTCTCCGTACGTTCCGTGTCGACCAGCCGGGTCCGCAATGCCTGGAGGGTGTCGTCGTCGAGACCGAGTCCTTCCGCGAAGTACTGCTCGATCGTCCCGTAGCGGTTGGTGACCTCGTCGAGCGACGCCTCGAGATAGTTGCGCTGCACACCGAGGAGTGGGCGCAGCACGTTCGGATCCCCGCCGAGTTCGCGGAACTTCGTGAACACCGGCTCGAACGTGGGGAGCAGCAGATCGTTGGTGCGCAGATAGTCGGCGAACACGTCGTCCTCGCCGGCGCCGGCGAACAGCAGCAGCGACGCGGCCGCCCATCCGGTCCGGTCCTTCCCCGCACTGCAGTGCACGAGTGCCGGAACCTCGCCGTGCGCGATTCCGGTCGCCAAACGTCGATAGGACGCGGCAGCGCTGGGCATGGAGACGAAGTCCCGGTAGCTGCCCAGCAGGTAGTTCTCGGCGCGACCGTCCGACAACTCCTTCGCGACAACCTCGGGGTTCGCGACGAGTTCGGGCAGTGCGGCGGCGATGGAGGCGTCCTCGCGATCGGCGAAGACGTCGAGCCCGACGTGGACGGCACCCTCGGGCAGACGGTCGGGGCGCCGTTCCATCTCGGCGGCGGTCCGCAGGTCGAAGACAGTGGTGATCTGCAGGGCGTCGAGCGTCTCACGGTCGGTGTCGGTGAGTCGGCTCAGATCGGTGGAGCGGAACACCACTCCGGTGCGGACCACGCCGCCGAACCGGCTCGCACACCCGCCGATGTCCCGCAGGTTGGCGAGCGACGGTATCGCGAACGTCGTGTCCTCGCCCGCGCCTTCTCCCACTGTTTCTGTCATGTACGACAAACTACGCGGCCGGGCGACGGACTGCGGCACAGCCCGGGTGACACCGTTACCCGGTGAGCGGACGGCAATCGGCGGTGCATCCCGGGTTCTGCGGCGGGGTCTCCGGGGTCGCCGGCCGGTGCAGCACGGCCGACGTCGGCCGGACCCGCAGCGCGTCGCCGTCGAGGACGGCTTCACCGTCGACGATCAGTGAGTACCCGCCCGGTTCGGCGGGTGGGTGCACGAGGGACACGACCGGGTGCACACCGATGTTCGCGGTGGTGCGCCGGCCGGGTTCGCCGACGGTCAGATCGGTGCCGTTCCACACCGCCGTCACCGCGACCGCGTGCGGTCTGAAGTCGGCGCCGGTGGTCAGCAGGTAGGCGTATCCGAAGTCCGCGAGTGCCGCGTCGAGGGCGGCGAGATCGACTTTGATGCTCACGGCACCGAGCGTGCGCGGGATCGAACATCCGGTCAAGCGCAGCCGCCCCCATGTGGTGCGCTTGGGGGCGGCTCGAGACCGATGTTGTTTGCGAATTCTGCGGGAAAGTCGCAAACAACCCCGGTCTCGACCGTCCCCGCTACGGTTCGATATCCGACGCTCGCGCTTCGTCGAGTGCTTCTTCGAGGATCACCACCCTGCGGTAGAGCGCTTGGATGGCGGCCATGCACACGCCGTTGGCGTCCACGAGTGCAATCCTCCGATTCGAGTGCCCGAGCCCGAACGCAGCCGCGAAATCCTGCGCCATCGGCCCGAGATGCCGAACCGAGCTGTGGTCGAACCCGTAGGTCCACACGCTCAGCGGCAATTCGCTGAGGCGCACGAGAATTTCGTCCGCACCGACCGGTATCTGCGCCTGAAGCCCACGTCGGCGGGTCAGGGCGGAATGCATCCAGGCGATCGGGTGCCTGGTGCGTCCCGACAGTCGGGCTCGCCGCTGCCCCCGGGCGGTGGAAATCCACCGCCCGGGGAGCTCGGGTAGCCCGCCGTCGACATCCGTCCGACCGTACTGTGCCGAAGCCTTGCCGGCTCGTGCGGTGTCCATGCTGACAGCCGACAGTTCCACCAGGTTCTCCCTGCCTACTGCCCGAGGGCCTGAACATCGTGCTTGATATTTGCGTCGCTGCTGAAGATCATGAGCCACACGGTGCTGATCACATTTGCGATGAGCGCTTCCAACATTTCTTTCTCCCTTGCTCTTGCGGCGCTTCCGCTACCGCGGTCGTTCCGGTGATTCCGGCTACGACGAGAACTCTCCGCTGATGAGCGCCTCGGCGAATCCGTGCTGACCCGGCATTTCCACCCAGTGCCGGCACGGATTCCGGTTCCGTGCCTGCACGGTGGTGCCCGTAATCGGGCCGGGAGGACACTGAGAAGGTTCGGTGAGGAGATGCGATGGTGCGTGGTCGAGCAATCCCGGTCCTGATCGCCCTGGCCGCCCTTCTCGCCGCGGCCGTGGTGGCGTCCGTGGACTGGTCCCCCGCCGCGCGGCACGATCCGGCGCGTGCATTGCTCCTCGGACCGCGCGAATCGTTCGCTGCCGCGGAGGGCCCGTTCCTGCCGGTGTTCGGCACCACCGAGCTGATCCTGTTCCTGGGTGCCGGCATGGCGTTCGTGGTGTCCGGTGCCGTCGCGTGGCAGTTCCGTCCGCACGACCTGACGGGTCCGCTGATCCTGGCGGCGGGCCTGCTGTGGCTGCTCGGCGGGCTGCGTCGCTCCAGCAATCCGGTTCTGTTCACGATCGGGGTCGTGGCGACGAACCTGTATCTGCCGCTGTTGCTGCAGGCGGTGATCGGATTCCCTACCGGCCGGCTGCACCATCGCTGGGAGAAATGGTTCATCGGCGCGACCTGGTTCCTCGCGACAGTCGGCGTGATGACGGAGTGGATGTTCGTCGATCCCCGAGCGACCGTCACGCTGGTCCCGTCGACATCCACGAATCTGCTGCTGATCCGGCACGATCCCCGGTTGGCGGACCCCATCCAACTGGTGGTCGGCGCCGGTGCACTGGTGCTGGTCGCCGTCGTCGTCGCCGTTGTGACGGTGCGCTGGCGGCGCGGAACACCGGCCTATCGAGCGGGGTTCGCGCCGCTCGCGATCGCCTACGCGATCGCCGGGCTCGTGACGGTGGCGATTCTGTCCACCGCGATCCGGGTGCCCGGCTCCCCCTACATCTGGATCCTGAATCTGCGTTATCCCGGCGCCGCGCTGTTCCCGCTGGCCGTCGCGATCGGGTTGGTGCGCTACCGGCTGGCACGGGCGGCGATCAGCGACGCGATGGTCGAGATCGGCGACGTGCCACTCGATGTCGGCTTCGTGGATGCGCTGCGGCGCGCGGTGCGCGACCCCAGCCTGGTGCTGTGGACGTACTCACCCGAGGACCGCTGCTATCTCGACGCGGACGGAATCCCGCGGGAGCTGCCTCGCCATTCCCGGACGCGGGCGGCGACGATCGTCGAGCGTGAGGGCCGGCCTGTCGGTGCGCTCGTCTACGACGCGACGTTGGAAGCGCAACCGGAGTTGCTCGCGGCCGTGCGGAGTGCCGCGATCGTCGCGTTGGATCACGAGCGTCTTCGGGACTCGTTGCGCGAACAGCTCGAGGAGGTGCGGCGGTCCCGGGAGAGGATCGTGGCGGCCGGCGACATGCAACGAAAGCGTCTCGAACGCGACCTGCACGACGGCGCGCAACAGCGCCTGGTTGCGGCGTCGTTGCTGTTGCGCCGCGCGCAGCGCGCCGACGACGAGATGGATCTGCGCAAGTTGCTCGGTGACGGGGTCGCCGAGCTCGACAATGCCCTGGCCGAACTGCGGGAACTGGCCCGCGGCGTGTATCCGCCGGTACTGACCGAGCGTGGCCTGGTGGTGGCGCTGAAGTCGCTGGCCGAGCGGGCGCCGCTCCCCGTCCGCATGGAGGATCGGATAGGGACACGGCTGCCGCCCGCGATCGAGTTGGCCGTGTATCTGATCACCGCCGAGGCGGTCACGAATGCGGCGAAGCATTCTGGTGCGTCGGTGGTCGACATCGAACTGGACCGGGACGACGAGCGGATGACGCTGACGGTCCGTGACGACGGTTGCGGCGGAGCGAAACCGACCGCGGGCAGCGGACTCGACGGGTTGGCCGATCGTGCAGCCGCGCTCGGCGGAGATCTGGTGTTGGACAGCCCACCGGACCGGGGCACGACCATCACGGTGACCCTGCCGCTCGGCACCGTCCCGGCCACCTGACCGGACGCACGATCGACGGACGCGCGATCGGTCCAGCCGGTTCCGCTGCCGGACCGGATGGCGTTCAATGGATTCTGGGTCCTCCTCAGGGAGTGCGGGCAGTGGACGAACAGGATGAACTCGGTCCGGGCACGGTCTTCGCGGGATACACGATCGAGCGCCTGCTCGGCATCGGCGGTATGGGCCGCGTATATCTCGCTGTGCATCCGCATCTGCCACGCAAGGTCGCGTTGAAGGTGCTGCATCCGGGGCTGACGTCGGACGACTACGTCGCGTCGCGGTTCGAGCGGGAGGCAGCGCATGTCACGCGGCTCGAACATCCCAACATCGTGCAGATCTACGACCGCGGGCGCGAGCACGGGCGTTTGTGGATCACGATGCAGTACGTTCCCGGTGTCACGGCCGCGGACCTGATCGCGGCGGGACCGGTCCCGGTGGGGCGGGCCGTGCACATCATCTCCGAAACGGCGAAGGCTCTCGATTTCGCGCATCGGACGGGTGTGCTGCATCGCGATGTGAAGCCGGCGAACATTCTCATCGCCGACCCGATCGCCGAGGACGAGCCGGAGCGGGTGCTGCTCACCGATTTCGGTATCGCGAAGGCGCTCGACGAGACGGGGCGGCTGACGCGCACGGGAATGTTCGCGGCGAGCCTGCAGAACGCCGCGCCGGAACAGTTCGACACCGCGGTCGTCCTCGACCATCGGGCGGACCAGTATTCGCTGGGATGCACGTTCTACCACCTGCTCACCGGCCGGCCCCCGTACCCCGGTGAGACATTGCCGCAGCTGTGGCACGGTCACGCCCGGAGCCCGATCCCGCGTCCGAGCGAGGCTCGTCCGGATGTCCCGGTCGCACTGGACGCGGTCGTCGCACGGGTACTCGCGAAGGATCGGGCGGATCGGTACCCGTCGTGCCGCGCGTTCGCCGACGCGGCGCGGGCGGCGATCGAGACCGACGGCAGCGCCGGCGCACGAACGCAGATCTGGCGCGAACCCGACCGCGCGGAGCTGCGGCGCTCCGGGCCCCGCGAACGCCGGTCGTGTCCGCTGCGGGTGGTCCTCGCCGACGACTCGGTGCTCCTGCGGGAAGGCATCCGCAGCCTGCTCGGCGACGAGGGCCTCGAGGTGGTGGGTGAGGCCGGCGATGCGTCCGATCTGCTCGCGCTCGTCGCGCAGGCCCGTCCCGACGTCGCGGTCGTCGACATCCGGATGCCGCCGACGCACACGGTCGAGGGCATCGATGCGGCCCGGACGATCCGCTCCGAGTTCCCCGAGACGTCGGTGCTGTTGTTGTCGCAGTACGTCGAATCCGAATACGTGATGGATCTGTTGACGAACGGGGCCGGTGGGCTGGGCTATCTGCTCAAGGACCGGGTCGCCGACATCGACGAGTTCATCGACACCCTGCATCGGGTCGCCGACGGCGGGTCGGCGATCGACCCGAGTGTGGTGAGCCGGATGGTGTCCCGCCCGCACCCCGGCAGGCGGCCCATCGACGACCTGTCGACCCGCGAACGGGAGGTGCTCGCGCTCATGGCCGAGGGTCGCTCGAACCGCGCGATCGGCGCCACGCTGTTCCTCGGGGAACGGACCGTGGAGGCGCACATTCGGTCGATCTTCCTCAAGCTCGGCCTGCATCCGGAGCCGGAGGCCCACCGCCGGGTGCTCGCGGTCCTCGAACATCTCGAGGCGAACTCCTCGTGACGGGAGACAGCGTGGTCAGCTGCGGGAGAGCACCCGGTCCAGCGCCCCGACCGCTTCGTCGAGTTCGGCGGTCGTGACGACCAGCGGCGGGCGGAAACGGATTCCGCGCGAACCGGTTCCGATCATGAGGACGTGTTCGTCGGTGAACAGCCGGGACAGGACGGCGTCGCGTTCGGCCGGGGACGGCAGATCGACGGCGCACATCAGCCCGCGTCCGCGCACTTCGGTGATCTCGGGATGCCGGTCGGCGAGCTGCCGCAGTGCCGACAGCAGGTGCGCGCCGGTGAGCCGGGCCCGATCGACGAGCCGGTCCCGTTCGATCACTTCGAAGACGCGACGGGCCCGCACCATGTCGGTGAGGTTGCCGCCCCACGTGGAGTTCAGGCGGGAACTCACGGTGAAGACGTTGTCGGCGACGTCGTCGAGTCGGCGACCGGCCATGATGCCGCACACCTGCGTCTTCTTACCGAACACCACGATGTCCGGGACGACACCCATCTGCTGGTAGGCCCACATGGTGCCGGTCATGCCGACCCCGGTCTGCACCTCGTCGAAGATCACCAGCGCATCGTTCTCGTGACACAGATCCGCCATGGCACGGAAGAATTCGGGGCGGAAATGGTGGTCGCCACCCTCCCCCTGGATCGGTTCGGCGATGAAGCACGCGATGTCGTGCGGGTTCTCGGCGAAGGCACGCCGGGCCTGCTCGAGCGCCCGGGATTCGGCTTCCGCGACGTCGCGTCCGTCCCGCAGATAGGGCGCGTCGATGCGTGGCCAGTCGAACTTGGGATAGCGGTCGGTCTTGACGGGATCGGTGTTGGTCAGCGACATCGTGTAGCCGGTCCGGCCGTGGAACGCCTCGGTCAGGTGCAGCACCTTGCTGCCGAGGCTCGGGTCGCGGCCGTGGGCTTCGTTGAGCCTGCTGGCCCGGTCGAACGCCGCCTTGAGCGCATTCTCGACGGCGACCGCACCGCCGTCGACGAAGAACATGTGCGGCAGGGCCGGGTCGCCGAGGATCCGGGCGAAGGTCTCGACGAACCGGGCCATCGGCACCGTGTAGATGTCGGAGTTGCTGGGCTTGTTCACTGCCACCGCGGCCAGTTCGTCGACGAATTCGGGGTCGCCGACGAGCTCGGGATGATTCATGCCGAGTGCGGACGACGCGAAGAATCCGAACATGTCGAGGTAGGTGGTGCCGTCGCGCTGGTCGACCAGGCGCAGCCCCGAGGACTTGTCGAGATCGAGGACGAGATCGAACCCGTCGGCCAGGATGTGGCGGCCCAGTGTGTCGTGTACCCGGTTCGGCGGCAGTTCTTCGGCACCGCCCGGGTTTCGGAATGCAGTGCTCATGCCCCGAGGCTACGCCAAATCCTTTACTGCGGTGCAGGCTTGCAACCGGAGAATATCCTTGCGCAAGGGCTAACGATCGTAAAATGTTTGGAGTATGACGGTGCTGCGGGTGGCGACGTTCGCGGTGGCGCGGATCTGCTGCAGTAGCTGTTCGAGTTCCCGCGGAGAACCGACCCGCACGAGCAGGATGTAGCTCTCGTCGCCGGCCACCGAGTGACAGGATTGGATGGCGTCGATGTGCCGCAGCCGGGCAGGCGCGTCGTCCGGTTGCGAGGGATCGAGAGGGGTGATCGCCACGAACGCCGACAGCATCAGCCCGAGCGCCTCGGGATCGACCGACGCCGTGTACCCGCGGATCACCTCCCGCGCCTCGAGCCTTCGCACTCGCGACTGCACCGCCGACACCGACAGGCCGGCCTTGTCCGCCAGCGCCGACAGCGTGGCCCGGCCGTCGGCGACGAGCTCACGCAACAACAGCCGATCGATCTCGTCCAGGTTTTCTCTCGAGGATTCCGGCACGAGCGCAGGTTATCCGAGCACGGAAGGACCGCACCCATGAATGCGCCCTCAGGGCATCCGGCCCCACCGCATCCGAGCGCAGATCTCGCCCCCCGCGCCGCACAGGCCCTGCAGCGATGCGGGGCACCGAGTCCGGCGCGCGACGGCTCCCTCGTCGTGACCACCCCGATCGACGGCACCGAGCTCGCACGCCTCCACCCGCACACCGCCGCCGACCTCGACGTCGCGATCTCCGCCGCCGCCGAAGCCTTCACCGTCTGGCGGGCGGTGCCGGCGCCGCAACGGGGGCGGCTCGTGCGGCGGCTCTCGGAGCTGCTCACCGAGCACAAGGCCGATCTGGCCGAGCTGGTCACCCTCGAGGCCGGGAAGATCACCTCCGAGGCACTCGGCGAGGTGCAGGAGATGATCGACGTCTGCGACTTCGCGGTCGGACTGTCGCGTCAGCTCTACGGTCGCACGATGCCGTCGGAGCGTCCCGGGCACCGGCTCATGGAGACCTGGCATCCCCTCGGTGTCGTCGGCGTGATCTCCGCGTTCAACTTTCCGGTCGCCGTGTGGTCCTGGAACACCGCGATCGCCCTGGTGTGCGGCGATCCGGTGGTGTGGAAGCCGTCGGAGACCACCCCGCTGACCGCGCTGGCCTGCGACGCGCTCCTGCGCCGCGCCGCGAGCGACGTGGGGGCACCGGATGCACTGCACCACGTGCTGCTCGGGGACGCCACCGTCGGCGAGGCACTCGTCGACGACCCCCGCGTCGCGCTGGTCAGCGCGACGGGGTCGGTGCGCATGGGCCGCATCGTCGGCCCCCGGGTCGCGGCGCGCTTCGGCCGGGTGCTGCTCGAACTCGGCGGGAACAACGGCGCGATCGTCGCTCCGTCGGCCGATCTGAACCTGACGGTGCGGGCCGTCGTGTTCGCCGCCGCCGGCACCGCCGGGCAACGCTGCACCACACTGCGCCGGCTCATCGTGCACCGGTCGGTGGCCGACGAACTGGTCCGCCGCATCGCGACCGCCTATTCGGGTCTGCGGATCGGCAACCCGTTCGACGACGGAGTCCTGGTGGGCCCCTTGATCTCCGGTCGCGCGTACGAGGCGATGTGCAAGGCGCTCGAACGTGCCGAGCTCGACGGCGGCGTGCGCGTCACCGGCGGCGAACGTGTCGAGAGTCCCGGCGAGTCGATCTACGTCTCCCCCGCGCTCGTCCGCATGCCCGCGCAGACGGAAGTGGTTCGGGAGGAGACCTTCGCCCCGATCCTGTACGTGCTGACCTACGACGATTTCGACGAGGCGATCGCGCTGCACAACGCGGTGCCGCAGGGCTTGGCGTCGTCGATCTTCACCACCGATTCCCGTGAGGCCGAACGCTTCCTGGCCGCATCCGATTGCGGCATCGCGAATGTCAACATCGGCACGTCGGGCGCCGAGATCGGCGGCGCTTTCGGCGGCGAGAAGGAGACCGGCGGCGGCCGCGAATCCGGATCGGACTCGTGGAAGGCGTACATGCGCCGTGCCACCAACACGATCAACTACTCCGACGAGCTGCCTCTCGCGCAGGGCGTCGAGTTCGGCTGACGGTCACGGTCCCCGCGTCCGCGCATGCCACGCCCAGGCGGCGAGCAGTGCACCTTCCATGGCCGCGTCCAGAAGGTAGGTCTTCGGGATCCGCCCGGCGGGAACGTAGACGAGGTCGACGGTGAGCAGGGTGGCGGCGGTGGCCACCCCGACCCGGCGCGCCGCGCGTGTTCCCTCGACAGTGCCCTCGGACCGCAGTTGCACCGATCCGTTGCCCACGAGCAGACCTGCCACCGTGTACATCAGCCACCGGTCCTGTTTCGGACCGAAGATCGCTTCGAAACTGCGTCTGTGCACGAGCGGCCACAGCCCGCCGAGAAGGTTGCACCATCCGTGGACGCGCGCGAGTCCGACGCCGAGACGATCGGCTTCGGCAACGGTGGTGGTCATGATGACGGGCTACCGCTGCGGGTCCGCATCAGCGCACCCCGCACGGCGACAGCCGCCGCACCGATGCCGAGAACCCAGGGTCCGCCCACGAGAATCGGATCCATCCACTGATGGGCCGTGTCGACGCGTCGGCGTCCGAGGCGCGAGCGGGCCCCTCCGTGCGTGAACTCGCTGCGGATGCCGGTCTCGGTGAACGGGTTGTCCGGGCGCGTGGATACGAACGACCTCAGGTGGGACTCGACGGCGTCGATCCGGTCGGCGCCGAGCAGCAGCAGCCAGTGCGCAGCGCGTCCTTCGCTGAACCGGCGGTAGGCGTACTTGCGGACGATTCCCGACAGCCCCTTCGGCGGGCAGGAGGTGCCGAACACCGGGGTCAGCAGGGCATGTTCGACCGAGCGTTCACGCGGCCACTTCTCTTCCTGCCGGTCCGGGAAGTCCCAGTGCGCTCCCGTGGCTTCCGGCTCGAAACGCTCCTTCGGCACCGCCGGCCGGTCCTTCGGATCGAGGTCGACCCCCCATCCCGGAATGCGTGCGCGCAGAGCGTCCGAGTCCGGACGCGGGTGCGGGCTCGCGGTGTACGCGGCGGGTGTCGGCGGCTTCGTCATCTCGCAGTCCTTTCACGCAGCGTCCGGCACGATGACCGGCTTGATGCAGTCGTCGAGTTTCGCGGAGAAGATGTGGTAGCCGTCGGCGATGTGCTCCAGCGGGATACGGTGCGTGACAATGTCGTTCGGCTTGATCACGCCACTCCGGATGTGCTCGAACAGGCGCGGCCACTGGCGTTTGACCGGACACTGGTTCATCCGCAGCGTCAGCCCCTTGTTCATCGCATCCCCGAACTTCACGGCGCTGAACATCGGCCCGTAGGCACCCATCACCGAGACCGTTCCACCCTTGCGGACCGAGTCGATGGCCCAGTTCAACGCGATGGGTGACCCACCCTGCAGCTTGAACTTGGTCGAGGTCACGTGCTGCAGCAGGTTGCCGTCGGCTTCCGCGCCGACCGCGTCGATGACCACGTCTGCCCCGAGATGATCGGTGGCCTTCTTCATCTGCACGACGATGTCGTCGTACTCGGCGAAGTTGTAGGTCTCGGCGTGGGCGAAGGTACGCGCCTTCTCGAGCCGGTATTCGAGGTGGTCGATCACGATCACCCGCCCGGCACCCATGAACCACGAACTCTTCGCGGCGTACAGACCCACCGGGCCGGCGCCGAACACCACCACGGTGTCACCCTCGACGATGTCACCGAGCTGCGCCCCGAAGTATCCGGTCGCCAGGGCGTCGGTGCATAGCAGCGCGTCCTCGTCGTCCATCCAAACCGGAATCTTCTGCGGCCCGACGTCCGCGAACGGCACGCGCACGAACTCCGCCTGGCCGCCGTCGTATCCGCCGCACGTGTGCGAATACCCGTAGATCCCCCCGACCGCGGTGGCGTTGGGATTGACGTTGTGGCAGTTCGAATACAGGCCCCGCGCACAGAAATAGCACGAGCCGCAGTAGATGTTGAACGGCACCATCACCCGGTCCCCGGGTTGCACGTTCCGGACCGACGACCCGACTTCGTGCACCACGCCGACGAACTCGTGACCGAACGTCATGCCCACTCGGGTGTCGGGCATCATGCCGTGATAGAGATGCAGATCCGACCCACAGATCGCGGCGCGCACGACCCGCACGATCGCGTCGTTCGGGTTCTCGATGCGCGGAACATCCTTTTCCTCCACCCGGACCTTGTACGGTCCGCGGTACACCATCGCTTTCAATTCGCCTCCCGGCTCTGGATTCTCGATCCCGGCTCTGCGCCGGAGTCCTTCTACGGAACCTCGGGGTGGTCGGCGAACATGGCTTCGATGCGGGCCTTGATCTCGGCCGTACTGAAGCCTGCTCCCGTCGTCCACGGCCGTACCGGCTCCGGTCCCTCCGCCTCGGCCGGGCCGAGGTCTTGCACATCGGTCGTAGTCATCTGTCCCGGAACTCCTTTCACCTCTGTCGTGAACGCCTACTCACAGCCTGCGGATGGTCAGTGTTCCCCGCGTTCGACCGCTCGACGCACCGCCTCCTCGGCCCCGTCGGTCCACGGCGCTCCGTGGCCGGGCAGGACCGTGCCGGCACCGGTGGCGGCAATGGCGGTCAGCGATTCGATCGCGCGGCGGGTGTCCTTGGTGGCCGCCGAGGCGACGATCTGGGGTCCCTCACCGCCGGTGTAGGGATCGAGCGTGACGAGCGCGTCACCGCTGAACACCACACCGCGATCGGCCAGGTGCAGGATGCAGTGGCCGTCGGTGTGCCCGGGCGTATGCGCGGCCACCGGTCGCCCCGGTACATCCAATGCGGTTCCGGTGGAAAGCTTTTCGACGTCCCGGACACCCTTCACCGTGAGCGCGCCGGCGGCCGCCATGCGAGCGAGGATCGGAAGGGACCGGGGGTGGGTCAGCGCGTAGAGGAACCGGTTGCGTTGGGGTGTGTAGCGGTAGGGGTGCGCGGCCAGACGTTCGTCGCCGGGATGGACGAGGATCGGCACATTCCACTCGCGGCGCGCCCGGGCGGCGAACCCGAGGTGGTCGAAGTGGGCGTGGGTCAGGATCAGAGCGCGGATGCCGACGGGGGCGCGCCGGCAACGCGCGAGCACCTCCTCCACCATCTGCCACATGCTCGGCAGGCC
The DNA here is from genome assembly GCF_053589115.1 of Rhodococcus sp. NPDC003383. NCBI lineage: Bacteria > Bacillati > Actinomycetota > Actinomycetes > Mycobacteriales > Nocardiaceae > Rhodococcus > Rhodococcus sp. NPDC003383. The sequence goes on from NZ_JBSFRG010000006.1 coordinate 106,338, forward strand.
CGCGTCCAGCAAGGTCACCCCGTCGTCGTCCTCGACGACGTAGCAGTTGACGTGTGCGTGGCCGATCAGATAGATGCCGTCGGCGACGCCGAGAGTGATCATGTCCGCCTCACCCCGCGACCTGCTGGGCCTTCGCGTACGCGAGATGAAGAAAGTCCGCTCCTGTCAGGACCGCGAGGGCGTCCACACAGAGTGCGGTCGGGCGCGGCGCGAACACCCGCCCCACGGTGAGAACGGCAACGGCCCAGACGTCGAAGCAGAACGGGCAGGTCAGTAGTTCACCCAGGCTGCGCCGGGCTCCGTTCCGGTACTTCGGGGACTCCATCACCTCTGCGGGCCCGCCGTCGCCGTCGTACTCGGTGAACGATGCGCGAAGCGGGTTGGTCACCTCGTCCTTGGTGATCGTGCGCGACAGTTTGTGGACCGCAACCGCGGCGAGAAGCAGATCGCGGGTGCTCATTCTCCGGGGCAGCTGTCTGCCGGTCACCACCGACAACGCAGCGATGCCTACAACGAGAACGCCGTACAGAACCAGGACCATCAGGTGCCCGCCGAGATTCCGCTCGTCCTCCGGTTCGTCACGGGGGCTGTCGAGCTTCGCTGCGGGTTCCGAGGTGAGAGTCATCGGGGTTCCTTCGTTCGCGGGTGCAAACGAGTTACCCGTCCTCGCCGACCTCAATCATCCGGCGCCCACGAGTTCACGTCAGGGACGAGGCAGCAGCTCCGCGCTGAGCGGTTCGATCTCGATCACCGCGCCCTCCGCCTGACCGTAGTAGCGCGTCCGCATCCGCCACAGGCGGATGTGCCCGAGCTCCGAACGCCAGCCGCCGAGGTAGTACTTCCGGCCGAGCAACGCCAGCGCGCGCAGTGACGGGGCCCCGGGATGCACCTTCGCGCGTCCGCGGACCCGGAGGACGTGGTCCGAGCGGCCCTTCCCCTCCGCGTCGAGCAGCACGACGACCTCGGGGTTCGCCGTGGCGTTGCGGGCCGCGACCGTGTCCCGGCCGGTGGCCAGGAACAGCCGGCCTCGGTCGTACAGGAACCACAGCGGTGTCATGGCCGGACGCCCCTTCGGCGACCGGGTCGCGACCCGCGCGACGAGCGAATGCTCGAAGAACGTGGCGGCGATCGGATCGTCCGGGGTCACGACGGCTCCTCGTGCAGCTTGGCGTAGTCCCATCCGGTGGCGCGGCGCTGCTCGAAATCGAACCAGGCGAGGCCGTCGGTCGTGACATCGGTGGCCCGCACCATCCGGCCGCGCAGGTTCACCGCGCGCAGCTCGAACCAGAACGATCCGTCGTCGAGGATCAGCGTGACCCGATCGAACGCGGCATCCGCCGGGAGGGATTCCGGGTGGAGTCCGATCCGGAGCTTCTCGCCTTCGGAAACGACGCGTGCGGGCAGCGCGTCGACGCGCTCGTCGTGGTCGAACGCTACGGCCGCGCGACCGCGGGCAAGCAACTCCGCGACGAGCGGTTCGGGGTCGACTCTCTGGGTGACGCCCATGTTGTACGAGGGTAACGGGTCTATCCGCGGCGGTCGCGGGTTCGGCGCTCACGCCGGATCCGGATCGGCTCGGGCGCCTCGACGTGCTCGTTGCCGGGAAGCGGGGATTCGCCGCGCCGGGCGCGCACCTCGGACACGGTTTCGACCCCGGCGAACTCCTCGGAGCCCTGACGGGCCGGGGTTTCCTCGTAGAGCGAGAACCACGGGTATCCGCGCTTCGTGTACTCCTCTGCGGTCACGGGTTCGGTGGGCGGCTGCTCGCCGGTGAGCGCTTCCCAGCGGTCGCTGTTGACCAGCTCGATCCGGACCGCCGAGTGGTGGTCGAGATCCCACGCGTCGTGTTCCTCGACGGGCGTCGCGACACCCTGCTCGATCGCCCCTCCGGCCCCGAATCCCATCGACGACGACGGCTCGGGCGCCGCGAACGCCCGCATCGGCCGCTGCGCGTCGAACTTCTTGCGCTCCTCCCAGATCGGTCCTCGGATCGGGTACGCGACGATCCGCACTCCCCCGATCGCAACCCCGGCGGCGAGCTGTTCCTCGACCGTGTATCCGGCTCCGAGCGGTGCTGCCACGAACTGCCGGACCTTGCCCGCGGCCACCTGGAAGCCGTCGAGCCACGGTTGTTCCGGCACCTCGAAGTAGTCCTCCCGCTCGAAATCCGGGTCCTCGGACCACTTTCCGCCGGTCACCGCGTCGACATCACCGACGCCGACCTTGACGAGGAAGGGGTAGCGGCCGTCGAACTTGATCCAGCACGCCTCCGACTGCCACATCGGCAGCACGAGCACGTCGTCGACGACACGCAGAGGGAATCGGCCCAGGCTCGGCGGCAGCGGATAGGTGGTGCCGTCGTCCGGGACACGCACCGTGCGATGGAAGGAGACGGAGAGTTCGGCATCGGCATGCACCTCGGGGAATTCGAAGTACAGCCTGTCCTGATCGACACTGAGCGCCATCTCGTTCCTCCCGCTCCGGCCCGCCGTGTGTCGGCGAGCCTACGCCCGGACGGCCCCGTCCGGTGGGCTCCCGGGCCGCACCACGCGATCCCACTTCTGTGTGGCGTACGCCACACGGTGTGGTAAGACCGTGGGCATGTACCCCGGGAATTTCGTGTCCGTCACCCCTGACAAGCCGGCTATCATCCGGCCCGCGACCGGAGAGTCGCTGACCTACCGGCAACTCGACGAGAATTCGCTGCGATTCGCGAAGTACCTCCGCGACCTCGGTCTCCGACCGGGCGACCACATGGCGCTGATCTCGAACAACGACCTGCGCGTGATGGAGGTCTACTGGGCGGCCCTGCGGTCCGGTCTCTACATCACCGTCGTGAACTGGCATCTGACCGCCGCCGAAGCCGCCTACGTGGTGAACGACTGCGGCGCGAAGGTACTCGTCGTGTCCGCGGACGCGGTCGAGGCCGTCGACCTCGCACCGGACGCGTACCCGGCCGTGACCCATCGCGTCGTGTTCGGCGGCGACCTTCCCGGTTTCGACGACTACGCGCAGGCCGTTGCCCGGTTCGACACCACTCCCCTCGCCGATCAGCCCCGCGGCCAGGACATGCTGTACTCGTCCGGTACGACCGGCCGCCCCAAGGGCATCAAGCCGAAGCTGCCCGACGGGCAGGTGCAGGACATCCCCGATCCCTACACGGCCGTGTTCGCGCCGATGTACGGATTCGACGCCGAGACGGTCTACCTGTGCCCGGCGCCGCTGTATCACGCTGCGCCGCTGCGTTTCTGCGGGACCATCCAGTCGGTCGGCGGCACCGTCATCCTCATGGACCGATTCGACGCGGAGGAGGCACTCGCCCTGATCGACCGGTACCGGGTGACCGCGAGCCAGTGGGTGCCGACCATGTTCGTGCGCATGCTGAAACTCCCGGAGGAGGTTCGCGCGAAGTACGACGTGTCCAGCATGAAGGTCGCGATCCACGCTGCGGCCCCGTGCCCGCCGGAGATCAAGCGCGCGATGATCGAGTGGTGGGGCCCGGTCGTCAACGAGTACTACGCGTCCACGGAGGGTTCCGGCGCCACGTTCATCGACTCCGCTCAGGCTCTCGCGCACCCCGGTTCGGTGGGTCGCGACGGGGTCATGGGAATCGTCCACATCTGCGACGACGAGGGCGAGGAACTGACGACCGGCTCGATCGGCACCGTGTGGTGGGAGCGCGACGAGCGCCCGTTCGAGTACCACAACGATCCTCGGAAGACCGAGGAGGCAACGCACCCCGCGCATCCGACGTGGACGACGAGCGGCGACATCGGCTATCTCGACGAGGAGCGGTTCCTGTACCTGACCGACCGTGCCGCGTTCACGATCATCTCCGGCGGCGTCAACATCTACCCGCAGGAATCGGAGAACGTGCTCACCCTGCATCCGAAGGTGTTCGACGTCGCGGTGATCGGTGTGCCGAACGAGGAGATGGGTGAGGAGGTCAAGGCGGTCGTTCAGCTCGTCGACGGTGTCGAGCCGAGCCCCGAGGTCGAGCAGGAACTGCTCGACTACGTGCGGGAACGGGTGTCCCGGTTCAAGGCGCCGCGCAGCATCGACTTCTCCGACGACCTGCCGCGCACCCCCACCGGCAAACTCGTCAAGCACAAGCTGCGGGCCCGCTACCTGACCGCCACACCATGAGCGCAGGCGGCACCCAGCACACAGCCGACCTGGACGCGCTGGCCCGGCTGCTGCCCGAAGGCGCAGTGGTCACCGACCCCGACATCCTCGCCGGCTACCGGCAGGACCGGGCGATGGATCCGGACGCGTCCGTGCCGCTCGCGGTGGTTCGGGCGCGTTCGACCGCGGACGTGTCGGCGACCCTGAAATGGGCGAACACCCATCGGGTTCCGGTGGTGCCGCGCGGGGCAGGCACGAGCCTGTCCGGCGGCGCCGGCGGTCTCGCCGCCGGGATCGTGCTGAGCACCGAGAAGATGCGTGAGATCACCGTCGACCCGGTGACCCGCACCGCGGTCGTCCAGCCGGGACTGCTCAACGCGGAGGTCAAGCGAGCCGCCGCGGAGCACGGTTTGTGGTACCCACCGGACCCGTCGTCGTTCGAGATCTGCACGATCGGTGGCAACGCCGCCACCAATGCGGGCGGATTGTGTTGTGTGAAGTACGGAGTCACCACCGACTACGTGCTCGGCCTCGAGGTCGTGCTCGCCGACGGCACCGTCGTGCGGCTCGGCGGCCCGCGCCTGAAGGACGTCGCGGGACTTTCCCTGACGAAACTGTTCGTCGGGAGCGAGGGCACGCTCGGGATCATCACCGAGGTGACCTTGCGGTTGCTGCCGCCGCAGCCACCCGCGTCGACGATGGTCGCGACGTTCTCGTCGGTACAGGCCGCCGCGGACGCGGTGCTGGCGATCACCGGGAAACTGCGCCCGGCGATGCTGGAGTTCATGGACCGCGCATCCATCAATGCGGTCGAGGACGCCCTGCACATGGGCCTCGATCGCGCGACCGAGGCCATGCTCATCGCGCGGTCCGATGCGCCGGGTGCCGCTGCCGCGCAGGAGATCGCGCTGATGGTGCAGGCGTGCCGCGACGCCGGCGCGGACGAGGTGTTCGACACCGACGATCCGGAGGAGGGTGAAGCGTTCGCGGCGGCGCGGCGGATGGCCATCCCCGCTGTCGAGCGCACCGGCAGTCTTCTGCTCGAGGATGTCGGGGTTCCGTTGCCGACGCTTCCCGCGCTGGTCGGGGGTATCGCGGAGATCGCCGAGCGGAATGCGGTGACGGTCGCGGTGATCGCCCATGCCGGGGACGGGAACACCCACCCGCTCATCGTCTTCGACCCTGCCGACGAGGACATGACGGCGCGGGCGCACGCCGCGTTCGGCCAGATCATGGATCTGGCGATCGGCCTCGGCGGGACCATCACCGGCGAACACGGGGTCGGCCGGTTGAAGAAGGCGTGGCTGCCCGACCAGGTCGGCCCGGACGTCATGGATCTGACGCGGCGGGTCAAGGAAGCGTTGGACCCGAACGCGATCCTGAATCCGGGCGTTCTGTTCTGACCTGTGATCGAGTACCGTGTCGTCGTGCAAGAGGAGCCCGACGAGTGACCGGACAGACGCGATACGACGCAGCCGCCCTTCCGCTGCGCGACACCCGGTATCGGGAACTGGAGACGTACCCGGAGTTCGGGACGGTCACCGAGTGGTTGCACGATTACGTGCAGTCGTCGGTGCCCAACCCGAAGATGGGTGAACGCGAGTACTGGGCGGTGGTGTGCCTGCCCTTCACCTCCGAGGCGGACACCGCACAACGGCTGTGCAGCGTGCACGCGGGCGCGTACGAGACCGCGTGCCTGTACGTCGAGACGATGCCCGACGGACAGCGCCGGCTCGGTGGGTTCGTCACCGTCGACACCGCCGTGTTCGAAGGTGACGCCGGCACCGATGTCGGTGGTCTCGAAGCCGCCAACCCCGAGTTGCGGTTCCGGACGCAGCCGACGACGACAACCATCTGGTGGACGGACACGGGGGGCAGCAGGGAGCAGTTCGACGCTCTGCCGTGGCGGCCCGCCGCCCGGCACCTGGTCACCGAGTTGATGCGTCAGGGCAAGTGCCTCGAAGCGTCCAATCACAGCGCGCAGCTCGCCCGGTTCGCGCAGGCGGACCGACTTCCCGCGGATCCCCTGCAATCACGCACGGCGGAAAGCTGATTCGGCGGGAGGCACCCGGACCGGTCTCGCCGAGACGAGGCCGAGGGACGACCGCACCGGCGATACTCGATGGGTCGTCTCCATCCGACCGGAGGTTGCCATGGACAACGTTCCGCCTGCTGCGCATTCCGGAATCCACGTGCGGCCGACGCTGCGGAAGCAGTGCTGGGGCTTCGTCATCGGATCGGCCTGTTTCGCAATCGGATCCGCGCCCGTGCTCGCCGGTCTCCTCGGCACCTCGCGCGCCAACGGGTTCTTCTTCGTCGGAGCGTGGTTCTTCACCGCCGCGGGGTTGATCCAGCTTCTGCGCAGCGGACCCATGACCACGGAGACCGGCGGGGAGTCCCTGCTCCGGGCGGAATGGCTGTCGTCCGCCGTGCAGAGCGTGGGGACGGTGCTGTTCAACGTCAGTACCGCTGCCGCCCTGCAGGCCTACGACGTCACCGAGGAGCGGCACCTCGTGTGGCGGCCCGACGCGGCGGGGTCGGTGGCGTTCCTGATCAGCGGGGCACTCGCGCTCCGCGTGTACCAGGAAGGTGCGCGGACGTGGGTACCGCGCGGTCGCGACGGATGGGCCGTGTGGGTGAATCTGGTCGGATGCATCGCATTCGGGATCTCCGCGGCCGGTGCGTTCATCACCTCCAGCGGCGCCGAGGCCAGCGACTTCTGGGCCAACGCAGGGACATTCGTCGGTGCCCTGTGCTTCCTGGTCTCCGCGCTGCTCTCGCTGCCCCGCCGCGATCGGTCCGCTACCGAAGCGGGTTGACGGACCGCGACATCCTCGCGTGCAGCGCCCGGACCATTTCGGTGGCCAGCACCGCGTGCCCGGTCATCGTGAAGTGGATCCGGTCGGCGCTGAGCAGTTCCGGCCGCAGTCGCAGCGGGTGCTGCCACAGATCCAGCAGCACCGCGTCGTACTGGGCGGCGAGCGTGCGGACCAGGTCGTTCACCGCCATGACACCGTCGCGGAGCGCGAGCATGTCGTCGCCGACGAACGCGTCGGCCAGGGTGAGCGTGGTGACGGTGGCACCGGTGTCGTGAGCCGCCGCGAACAGCGACCCGAGATTGTCGGCGGTGCGCGCCAGGTCCGGACGGGCGGACCACAGGTCGTTGGAACCGCACGTGATGTGGATCAGATCGGGTGCGAAGTCCAGCACGGGTGACAGCTGGGTCGCGACCACCTGCCCGCTGGTGGCGCCCATGCGCCCGGTGTTGAGATACGCCAGGTCCGGATGGGTGGCGCGCAGCGCGGCCGCGACCCGATCGGCCCACGGTGAGGTCGCGTATCCGGGGCTGGGATCGCCGATGCCCTCGGCGATCGAGTCGCCCATCACGGCGTATCTCGACCAGGGGGCGTCGGCGAGGAGTGCCGCTTGCGTCGCTGCGGGCAGGCACATCGGGTCCGTCGCCTCGGTCCAGGGCGAGGCGGGGACGGTTCGGGAGATCGAGTTCGTCATGGCTGACCCTCCGGGTCTCGACTGAGGAAGGGAGTACGATCGTTCGTGCATATGACAGTACGACCGTTCGTCCACTTCGGCAAGACGTGAGAGGATGATTCGCGTGACGGAACCCGCATCGACGTCCGACCTGCGACTGCTCAAGGGCGCACGCACCCGCGCGACCATCACCCGGCACGCGGTGGACGTGGCATCGGTCGAGGGCCTCAACGGGGTGAGCATCGGACGCCTCGCGACCGACCTCGGCCTCAGCAAGAGCGGTGTCGCGACACTGTTCGGCAGCAAGGAGAACCTGCAGGTGGCCGCCGTCGACGCGGCCCGAGAGGTGTTCGTCGAACGGATCGTCCGGCCCGCCCTGCGCGAACCCGCTGGACTTCCGCGACTCCGCGCCCTGATCGACCGGTGGCTCGACTACGCGATCGAACCGGCGTTTCCGGGCGGATGCTTCCGCGCCGCCACGATCGCCGAGTTCGACAGCCGCCCCGGACCGGTCCGCGACGCACTCGCCCGCGACCGCCGCGACTGGCTGGACCTGCTGGCCGGCGAGTACCGGCACGCACGCGAGGACGGCACCGTCCCGGATCGCGACCCGGACGAGGTCGCGTTCGAGATCGATGCCGTCCTCGCGGCCACCAACACCGCACTGCGCCTTGACGATCCGCGCGCCGCCGAGACCGCTCGCTCGATCGTCGATCGGATCCTGAACGCCGATCCGGACTGAACCGGCGCTCGGGACGATCCGCGGACGCTACCGCGCGCGCTCGCTGCGCAGCGCCCGATCGTTACGCGGCTCCAGCAGCGCACCGGCCGCGATCATGATGACCGCCAGTCCGAAGTGCAGCCAGTTGTCCGCCGTGTTGAGCGGAACGAAATTCGCGGAGCTGTCCGCGTCGACCACCAGTCCGTAGATCCACAGCACCGCGTAGATCACGCCGCCGCCGACGAGGAATGCCCTGGCAGCAGGGACGGTGCGCGCCATCGCGAGCCCGGCCACACCGAAGAGCAGATGCACGATGTTGTGGAGGATCGACACGTTGAACACGCCGAGCAGCATCGCCTCGGAGTGGTGACCGGCGAAGGTCATGGTGTCGTAGTTGGTCGTGATGCCGGGAATGAACCCGAGAATCCCGACGAGGAGGAACAGTGCCCCGATCACCAGAGCGGCGGTCTGGACAGGTGTCCGCGTCATACTGCGTGTCGCGTGCTCGGCCATGACGGTTCCCTTCTTTCGAGTTCTGCCGGCCGGCAGAACCCTCGTGCCTTCCGGCCAGGAGGATCGCTGGCAGGGACCTCCGTGGCCTACCCGTGGGAACAGCCGGGCAAACCTGCCCCCTGGCGACAGCCAGGCAACCTGCCCCCTGGCGACAGCCAGGCAACCTGCACAGCTGCGACGCATGTCGGACCCCGGGTGCACCATGGACGAGTGACCGACGCCGTCCTCGACCGCTTCTCCGCGCCCACCCGCGAGTGGTTCGCGGGCGCATTCGCGGCCCCCACTCCCGCCCAGCTCGGGGCGTGGGAGGCGATCTCGTCGGGGCTGCACACCCTCGTCGTCGCGCCGACCGGCTCCGGCAAGACCCTCTCGGCGTTCCTGTGGTCGCTCGACCGGCTGGCGGCCGAACCCCGCGACACCCGCACGACGCGGGTTCTCTACGTCTCGCCGCTGAAGGCGCTGGCCGTCGACATCGAACGGAACCTGCGCTCCCCCCTGGTGGGGATCACCCAGACCGCGAAACGCCTCGGGCTGGACCCACCCGAGATCACCGTCGGGGTGCGCTCGGGCGACACCACCCCCGCCGACCGGCGCAAGCTCGTCCAGAAGCCGCCGGACATCCTCATCACCACCCCCGAGTCGCTGTTCCTCATGCTTACCTCGGCGGCCCGCAGCACGCTCGCCGGTGTGGAGACGGTGATCGTCGACGAGGTGCACGCGGTCGCCGGAACCAAACGCGGCACGCACCTCGCGGTCTCCCTCGAACGGCTCGACCTGCTCCTGTCGCGCCCGGCGCAACGGATCGGCCTGTCCGCGACGGTGCGTCCCCACGAGGAGGTCGGCCGGTTCCTGACCGGGCAGGCCCCGATCCGTATCGTCGCGCCCCCGGCGACCAAGACCTGGGACCTCACCGTCCGGGTGCCGGTCGAGGACATGACCGAACTCGGCGTCGCGGCGCCGGAGAACGAGATCGCGGGCGAGGATCCGTTCCCGGCCACCCCGCAGGCCGGCTCGATCTGGCCACATGTCGAGGAACAACTCGTCGACCTCATCACCGCCCACCGGTCGACGATCGTGTTCGCGAACTCGAGACGCCTGGCCGAGCGACTGACGGCGCGGCTCAACGAGATTCACGCCGAACGCGCCGGGGCCACCGTGGACCGGGAACCGCGTCCGCCCGCGCAGATCGGTGCCCCGACCGAGGTGAGCTACGGCGCCGAACCGCTGCTGGCCCGCGCCCACCACGGCTCGGTGAGCAAGGATCAGCGCGCGCTGATCGAGGACGATCTCAAATCGGGCCGGCTCGCGTGCGTCGTCGCGACGTCGAGCCTCGAACTCGGCATCGACATGGGCACCGTGGATCTCGTGATCCAGGTCGAGGCCCCTCCGTCGGTGGCCAGCGGACTGCAACGCGTCGGGCGCGCCGGCCACCAGGTCGGCGAGGTCTCCCGCGGTGTGCTCTTCCCCAAGCACCGCACCGACCTGATCCACTGTGCGGTCACCGTCGAACGAATGGTCGCGGGCCGCATCGAGGCCCTGCAGGTACCGGCGAACCCGCTGGACGTGCTGGCCCAGCAGACCGTGGCCGCAGCCGCGCTCGAACCACTCGACGTCGACGACTGGTTCGAGACCGTGCGCCGCACCGGATCGTTCGCGACACTCCCCCGTTCGGCCTACGAATCCACTCTGGACCTGCTGGCCGGACGGTACCCCTCGGACGAATTCGCCGAACTGCGACCGCGTCTGGTGTGGGACCGTAACGAAGGCACGCTCACGGGGCGTCCGGGAGCGCAGCGTCTCGCGGTCACCTCCGGCGGGACGATTCCCGACCGCGGTCTGTTCACCGTCTACATGGTCGGCGAAAAGGCCACGCGGGTAGGCGAACTCGACGAGGAGATGGTGTACGAGTCGCGGGTCGGCGACGTCTTCGCGCTCGGCGCGACCAGCTGGCGGATCGAGGAGATCACCTTCGACCGTGTACTGGTCTCCCCCGCCTACGGCCGACCAGGCCGGTTGCCGTTCTGGCACGGCGACGGCCAGGGCCGGCCCGCCGAACTCGGCGCAGCTCTGGGCGAATTCGTCCGCGAACTCGGACACGCCACCCCGGAGGACGCCGAAACCCGCTGCAAGGAAAGCGGGCTCGACGACAACGCCACCAGGAACCTGATCCGGTTGCTCGACGAACAACGCACCGCGACCGGGCACCTGCCCACCGACCGCACCCTCGTCGTCGAACGGTTCCGCGACGAACTCGGCGACTGGCGGCTCGTATTGCACTCACCGTTCGGGCTGCGGGTGCACGCACCCTGGGCGCTCGCGGTGGGCGCACGCCTACAGGAGCGGTTCGGTGTCGAATCCAATCCGACGGCCTCCGACGACGGCATCATCGTCCGGTTGCCCGACACCGAGGACGACCCGCCCGGCGCGGAGATCTTCGTCTTCGACCGCGACGAGATCGAGGATCTGGTCACCGAACAGGTCGGCGGGTCGGCCCTGTTCGCGTCCCGGTTCCGGGAGTGCGCGGCCCGCGCCCTGTTGCTGCCGCGTCGCAATCCCGGCAAACGCGCACCGCTGTGGCAGCAGCGGCAGCGCTCGGCCCAGTTGCTGGACGTGGCACGCCGTTACCCCACGTTCCCGATCCTGCTCGAGACTGTCCGCGAATGCCTGCAGGACGTCTACGACCTGCCCGCCCTGCGGGACCTGTTCGGACGCATCGCCCGTCGGCAGATCCGCCTGGTGGACGTCGAGACCGCCACCGCGTCCCCGTTCGCGAGTTCGCTGCTGTTCGACTACGTCGGCGCATTCCTCTACGAGGGGGACAGTCCCCTCGCCGAACGCCGCGCGGCCGCCCTGTCGCTGGACTCGTCGCTGCTCGCCGAACTGCTCGGGCGCGTCGAGTTGCGGGAACTGCTCGACGCCGACGTCATCGCCGCGGCCGAACACGAACTGCAACGGCTGGTGCCGGACCGGCGCGCCCGGGACGCCGAGGGTGTCGCGGATCTGCTGCGTCTGCTCGGGCCGCTGACCCTCGCCGAACTACGGGAACGGAGCACCGCCGACCCGGCGGAATGGATCGCCGATCTGGCCGCCCGCAACCGGGTGCTGGAGGTGTCGTTCGCCGGCCACGTGTGGTGGGCGGCGATCGAGGACGCATCCCGGTTGCGCGACGCCCTCGGCGTGCCGCTGCCGATCGGCGTGCCCACGGCGTTCGTCGAACCGGTTGCCGATCCGCTCGGCGACCTCGTCGGGCGGTACGCCCGCACCCACGGACCGTTCACCACTGCCGAGGCTGCGGCGCGGTTCGGTCTCGGCGCCGCCGTGGTCCAGGACGTCCTGCGCCGCCTCGCCGACGAGAAACGCGTCACGACAGGCGAATTCCGTCCCGGTGCGACCGGATCGGAATGGTGTGACAGCGAGGTGCTGCGGCGATTGCGTCGCCGCTCCCTCGCGGCCGCGCGCCAGGAGGTGGAACCGGTCAGCACCGCGACCCTCGGACGATTCCTGCCCGCGTGGCACAACATCGGCGGCGGGCTGCGCGGCATCGACGGGGTCGCGGCCGTCGTCGACCAGCTCGCCGGGTTCCCGGTCCCGGCCAGCGCCCTGGAACCGCTCGTGCTCGCGCCCCGGGTGCGGGACTACTCCCCCGCGATGCTGGACGAGCTCACCGCGACCGGTGAGGTGCTGTGGTCGGGCGCCGGCTCGATCTCGGGCAAGGACGGCTGGGTGTGCCTGCACCCGGCCGACGCGGCATCGACCACCCTGGCGCCACCCACCGACATCGAGTTGAACGACACCCACCGGGCGATCCTCGACGCGCTGGCCGGCGGCGGCGGGTTCTTCTTCCGTCAGCTCGCCGACGCGCTGGCGGCGCAGGGCCTCCAGGTCAGCGACGCGGCCGCCGCGGCGGCGCTGTGGGATCTGGTGTGGGCGGGGCACATCGGCGGCGATACCCTCGCACCTCTGCGCGCCCTGATCGGGGACACGTCCCGCGCCACCCCGGCGCACCGCGCACCCCGCCGCGCACCGCGTTCGCGCATGTACCGGGGTCGCCCGGCTCTGCCGTCGCGGACCGGACCCCCGACGGTGGGCGGGCGGTGGTCGCTGCTGCCCGAACCCGAACCGCAGTCGACTGTGCGCGCCCACGCGACCGCCGAACTCCTGCTCGAACGGTACGGCGTGGTGACGCGCGGGGTGGTGGCCGGCGAGTCCGTGCCCGGTGGATTCGCCCTGATGTACAAGGTGCTCGCGCGTTTCGAGGAATCGGGCCGGTGCCGTCGCGGCTATTTCGTCGATTCGCTCGGCGGTGCCCAGTTCTCGACGCCCGAGGTCGTGGATCGGTTGCGTTCCTATGGCGAATCCCTCGAGGGTCGCCACGCCGAGACCCCGGCGGTGACGCTCGCGGCATGCGACCCCGCCAATCCGTACGGCTCGGCGCTGCCGTGGCCGGCGCCGCGCGCCGACGACACGACCCGGCACCGTCCGGGCCGCAAGGCCGGCGGGCTGGTGGTGTTGGTCGACGGGAGGCTGGTGCTGTTCGTCGAGCGCGGGGGCCGCACCCTCCTGACTTTCGACGACGATCCCGGCGTGCTGCGCGTGGCGTGCGCGTCGCTCGCGGCCACCGTCAAGCGAGGCAGCGTCGACAAGATCGTGGTGGAGAAGGTCGACGGGCGTTCGATCCACGGACACGATTTCGCGGCGCTGCTGTCCGAGGCGGGATTCTCGGCGACACCGCGCGGCTATCGGTTGCGGGCCTGACATGCCCGAGGGCGACACCGTGTTCCGGACCGCGGCGCGGCTGCACGCGGCGCTGACGGGAAAGACGTTGACGCGCTCCGACTTCCGGGTTCCGCGCTACGCCACCGTGGATCTGTCCGGCGCGGAGGTGACCGGCACCGTCGCGTACGGTAAGCACATCCTGACGCGGTTGCCCGAGCACACGGTGCACACGCACCTGATGATGGACGGCGAATGGCAGATCTACGCCCGCGGCGCCCGCTGGCGCAAACCCGGTTTCCGTGCGCGCCTGGTTCTCGAGACCGCCGATGTGCAGGCGGTGGGTTTCGACCTCGGGATCGTCGAGGTCCTTCCTCGCGACCGCGAGTCCGATGCCATCGGGCATCTGGGCCCGGATCTGCTCGGCCCGTCGTGGGATCCGGCTCCGGCAGCCGCCAATCTCGCACGCGATCCTGCTCGGCCCATCGGACTGGCGTTGCTCGATCAGCGGGTCCTCGCCGGTGTCGGGAACGTGTACCGCAGCGAACTGTGTTTCCTGCGCGGGGTGCATCCCGCAGTGCCCGTCGCCGACGCCGGCGACGTCGCCGCGTGGGTGGATCTGGCACACAGGCTGCTCGTCGCCAACCGCGACCGCGCCGTGCGCATCACGACCGGCGACCGCCGTCCGGGCCGGAACCTGTGGGTGTACGGGCGGGCCGGACGACCGTGCCTCCGCTGCGGCGGCACGGTCGTGTCCGGCACGCTGGGCGCCGCGAACGACCCGGAGCGGATCTTCTACCACTGCCCGCGCTGTCAGCGAGGCACGGATCGGTGATCGCGCACCTCAGTGATTGCGCAAGGCCTCGATCAGCTCATCCTTGCGCTTCGACGAGTATCCGCTGAGCCCGATCTCCTTGGCGCGCTTCTTCAGTTCCGCGACGGTCCAGTCCTCGTACGAACCGGACTTGCCGCCCTTGTGCCCCACCGACGACCGTCCGCGCGAGGCGGCGGCATTCGCGATTCGCGCGGCCTTCTCCTTCGAAGCACCGTCGTCACGAAGCTCCTCGTAGAGTTTCTCGTCCTTGATCGAGGGGTTCGGCATCGCATTCTCCCTTCGTCGGGTGAGGGATACCCATCCTGGAGGCCGTGCAACCGTGTTCCCCAGGTGCAGGATCAACCGCTTCCGGCGCGCTCGACGAGTTCGACGCAGTGCTGCACGAGCGTTTCTCGGGGCACGACGATCGTGCCTTCGAGGTAGCCCATGAACAGGCTGGTCAGCGCACCGACCAGCCCGACCGCGACCATGTGCCGTTTCTCCGGGTCCTCGATGGGGAGCTGCTCCCGCACGAGTGTCACGAACTGAGGCGCCAGTTCGACGCCGCTGGTGCCGATCGCCGGTTCACGCAGCGGCGCGAGCAGCAGTACCCGCCCCATGGCGGGCTGATCGACCATCAGCTCGACGAACACGCGCACGGCGGCGTCCGCGCGCTTGTTCGGGGGCGCTCCGGCGACTGCTTCGATCAGTGCCGTGCGCGCGCGGTCGCCGACCTCGTCGTAAACGGCACGGACGAACTTGTCCCGGTCGCCGAAGCTTTCGTAGAAGTATCGTTCGGTGAGTCCGGCGGCGCGGCACACCGCCCGCACGTTCGAGGCCGACCGGTCGACGGCCCCGAGCAGCTCTATTCCGGCCTCCAGAAGGGCCTCGCGTCTCACGCGCCGACGCTCCTCGAGGGCGGTGCCCGCCCAACTGCGGCGCGTTGGTTCCACGGCTCGATCCTGTCGTTGACCCCTGCGCGCCGGAATTCTACTCTGACAACATGCGTAGTCAGAACTCCTCGGTGCCACTCGGGCCGGATTCGCTCACCTGGAAGTACTTCGGCGGGTGGCGCGGCATGCTGTTCGGGCCGTGGGCCGGGTCGATGCAGAACATGCATCCGGGCCTCGGCGCCGGCGTCGAACAGCATTCGAAGTTCTTCGACGAACGCTGGGAACGGTTGTACCGATCGCTGTATCCGATCTACGGCGTCGTGTTCGACGGACCCCGTGCCGCCGAGACCGCACGCCAGGTGCGCGGATACCACGACACCATCAAGGGCGTCGACGCCCGCGGCCGCAAGTACCACGCGCTGGACCCGGACACGTTCTACTGGGCACACGCCACCTTCTTCTACAGCCTGGTCGTGTCGATCGAATGGTTCGACGGCCCGCTGTCACTCGCCGACAAGCACCGGCTGTTCGACGAACACGTGCAGTGGTACCGCCTCTACGGGATGTCGATGCGCCCGGTCCCCGAGTCGTGGGAGGCGTTCCTCGAGTACTGGGACCACATGTGCCGGAACGTTCTCGAGGACAACAAGGCCACCCGGGACGTCCTCGACCTGTCGCAGCTCGACCGGCCGCCGTTCCTCCGGTGGTTCCCGGATCCGATCTGGCGAGGCGTGCGTCCGGTCGTCACCCGCGGATTCCTGTGGCTGACCGTCGGCCTCTACGACCAGCCCGTGCGCGACCTGCTCGGCTTCTCGTGGTCACGCCCCGAGGAGCGCCTCCACCGGGTGATCGGGCGGGCGATCGGTCTCGGTACCCGGCTCGTGCCGTGGCGTTATCGCTACCATCCGCGGGCCCGCGCCGGGTGGGACCGTGAAGCCGGCCGGATCCCGGGCGATGCGCCGCTTGTGCACACCCCGGCACGGAACCTGCCGCCGCTCGACCGCCGCGACCTGCCCATCCACTACAGCCCGAAGGTTCCCGCACACGAAAGCCGGTGACAACCACAGACGACGACCCACAGACGACGCCCCACAGACGACACAGAAGCACGCAGACGCGGTCATCGCATGCCACCCTTGTGTGCATGAAGGTCGATGCCCACGCCGTGCTGCACGGTCCCCTGTTCTCGCGGAGTCAGCCGCTCGACCGGAGCAACGCCGCCAGCCGCATCAGTGCCTACATCTACGGCAACATCCTGGTGCTGGCGGCGCTCGTGCCGGTGGTGACCGAAGACAAGTACGTCGGCATCGCGATCGTCCTCGGCACCACGTTGTCGACGTTCGTCGCCCACGTCTTCGCCGAGGCGGTCGGGCACAGTGTCCGGGAGGGTGCGCAGCTGACCGCTGCCGAGCGCCGGGCCGAGGTCCGCAACTCGGTACCGATCCTCAGTTCGGCGGTGATGCCGTGCGTGATCCTGGCGATCGGATGGATCGGCTGGCTCGAGCCGCACACCGCGCAGCTGCTCGCCGAGATCGCGGTGCTCGTGCGGATCGGCGGCATCGTCCTCGTCATCGGCAGACTCAACGGCAAACGTCCCAGCAAGGGCTGGCTCACGAGTGCCGCGGTCATCATGCTGGTCGCCTTGTCGGTCGTGCTCACGAAGGTCCTGCTCACCCACTGATCCGGGACCGCCGAATGCGGGATCCCGGGCCGTACCGGGACTAGTGTCGGAGCATGACCGCGCCCGCCGACGTCACCGCCATCGAGCGCAGCACCTCCCGGCCGTGGGAACAGTGGGTCCGCTGGCTCGACGAACTCGGCGCAGCCGACCTGGATCACCGGGACATCGCCCCGCACGTGCAACGTGAACTCGATTCGCTCGGCGTCGCGAACGCGGGATGGTGGGCCCAGTCCGTCACCGTCGCCTACGAACAGCACATCGGCCGGCGCGTTCCCGGCCAGCAGTCGGACGGAACCTTCTCCGCCGCCGCGAGCCGCACCGTCGACGGATCACCGGACGACGCGCTCGCGGCGTGGACCGCTCTGGTCGGCGGCCGTACCCGCCTCGCCGACCGGGATCTCGCCGACGACCCGACGACCTCCACGACGCCGAAGTGGCGATACTGGCGCTGCGCGCTCGACGACGGCACCCGCGTCGAGGTCACCATCGGTGAGAGCGGCCCCGGCAGGAGCCGGATCGCGGTCGCCCACAACCGGCTTCCGTCCCCGGATTCCGCGGACGATGTGAAGGCGTTCTGGAAGGACCTGCTCGCCGAGCTGTGAGCGGGCCGCGCGGTTCCCGGCCGGCGCGATGGTTCCCGGGTGGTCAGCCCCAGACCGGCACCGGTTCGAGGATCTCGGCGCGGGCCTCGGGTGCCGCCGCGCGCAACGCGTCCGCGGACTCGTCGTCGGGTCGGCTCTGCGACCGGATCTCGGCGTCGACCCGTGCGCGGTACGTATTGATCTCCCGCTCCACCGCCTCCGCATCCCAGCCCAGGATCGGGGCGACGAGACGCGCGACCTGCTCGGCGCAGTGCACCCCGCGGTGCGGATACTCGATGGCGATCCGGGTGCGCCGCGCGAGCAGGTCCTCGAGGTGCAGCGCGCCTTCGGCGGCGGCCCCGTAGGCGACCTCGACCTGAAGGTACTGCGGCGCATCGGTGAGAGGTTGCAGCAGTTCGGGTTTGCCGTCGGCGTAGGCGAGCACCTCCTCGAGGAGCGAGCCGTACCGGTCGAGCAGGTGCTTGATCCGGTACGGGTGCACCCGGTACTGCTCGGCGAGGTGCATCGTCTGGTTCACGAGCGCGAAGTACCCGTCGGCGCCCACCAGCGGCACCTTCTCGGTGATCGACGGCGCGATGCGCGACGGAATGTCCTCGGCGGCCAGATCGACGGCGTCCTCGGCCATGACGCGGTAGGTGGTGTACTTGCCGCCGGCGATCGCCACCAGCCCGGGCGCCACGCGCGCGACCGCGTGCTCGCGGGACAGTTTCGAGGTCTCGTCGCTCTCCCCCGCGAGCAGCGGACGCAGACCCGCGTACACCCCGTCGATGTCCTCGGGGGTGAGCGGGGTGACGAGCACCTCGTTGACGTGGTCGAGGATGTAATCGATGTCGGCCTTCGTCGCCGCGGGGTGCGCGAGATCGAGATTCCAGTCGGTGTCGGTGGTGCCGATGATCCAGTGGTTGCCCCACGGGATGACGAACAGCACCGACTTCTCGGTGCGCAGGATGATCGCGGAGTCGGCGACGATGCGGTCGCGGGGCACCACGATGTGCACGCCCTTCGAGGCACGCACCCGGAACCGGCCGCGTTGCCGCGACAGCGCCTGGATCTCGTCGGTCCACACCCCCGTCGCGTTGATCACCACGTGTGCCTTGACCTCGGTGACGGTTCCGTCCTCGGAGTCGCGCACCTGTACACCCGACACCCGGTCCGCTTCCCGCAGGAACCCGACGACCTGCGTCGACGTGCGCACGACCGCGCCGTAGTGCGCCGCCGTCCGCGCCACCGTCATCGTGTGCCGGGCGTCGTCGACGACCGTGTCGTAGTAGCGGATCCCGCCGATGAGCGACGACCGCTTGAGACCCGGCGCCATGCGCAGTGCCCCCGACCGGGTCAGGTGTTTCTGCGCGGGTACGGACTTCGCCCCGCCCATCCGGTCGTAGAGGAAGATCCCGGCGGCGATGTACGGCCGTTCCCAGACCCGGTGGGTGAGCGGGAACAGGAACTCGAGTGGCTTGACCAGGTGGGGGGCGAGCGTCGTCAGCGACAGTTCCCGCTCGCGCAGCGCTTCCCGGACCAGACCGAACTCGAGCTGTTCGAGATAGCGCAGCCCGCCGTGGAACATCTTCGACGACCGGCTCGAGGTGCCCGAGGCGAAATCCCGTGCCTCGACGAGGGCGACCCGCAACCCGCGGGTCGCGGCGTCCAGTGCGGCACCGGCACCGACCACGCCGCCACCGATGACGACCACATCGAACTGTTCGGAACCCAGTCGCTGCCACGCCTCGCGGCGCTGCTCGGGCCCGAGGATCTGCACACCCGCTTGGTTGGTCACCGCGCCACTCCTGTGCCTCGTCGACGTATCCGGACCCAGGCTAGTAGTTTTCGATTCGTACCGCTGACCAGGACGCAACCTTCAGACCACCGATTCGAGCGAGGACGCCGTGAACCAGTACATCGCCGCGATCGACCAGGGCACCACGTCGAGCCGCTGCATCGTGTTCGACCACGACGGCCGTATCGTCTCGGTCGCGCAGACCGAGCACGAGCAGATCTTCCCGCGCTCGGGATGGGTCGAACACGACCCGGAGACGCTGTGGACGAACACCCGCGAGGTCGCGGCCCTGGCGCTGGCGAAGGCCGACCTGCCGCGCGGAGCGATCGTCGCGATCGGCATCACGAATCAGCGTGAGACCGCCGTGGTGTGGGACCGCACCACCGGCAAGCCGGTGTACAACGCGATCGTGTGGCAGGACACCCGCACGGATCGGCTCATCGGCGAACTCGCCGGGGACGCCGGCGTCGACCGGTACCGCGAGGCGACGGGACTGCCTCTGTCGACGTACTTTTCGGGCCCGAAGGTGCGCTGGATCCTCGACAACGTCGAAGGCGCCCGGGAGAAGGCGGAGGCCGGGCAGCTGGCGTTCGGCACCGTGGACAGCTGGATCGTGTGGAATCTGACCGGCGGCGTCGGCAACGGCACGCAGGAACCGGGTGTGCACGTCACCGACGTCACCAACGCCTCGCGCACGATGCTGATGAATCTCCGGACGCTGCAATGGGATCCGCAGATCTGCGCGGACTTCGGGATCCCGATGTCGATGCTGCCCGAGATCCGCAGTTCGTCCGAGGTGTACGGCTACGCACGCGAGCGCGGTCCGCTCGCGGGGGTTCCGGTCGCGGGCATCCTCGGCGACCAGCAGGCCGCCACCTTCGGGCAGGCGTGCCTGTCGCCCGGCGAGGCGAAGAACACCTACGGCACCGGAAACTTCCTGCTGCTCAACACCGGCACTACGCCGGTGCGCAGCGAGCACGGCCTGCTCACGACGGTCTGCTACCGGATCGGTGACGCTCCGGCGGTGTACGCGCTCGAAGGATCCGTCGCGGTGACCGGATCGCTCGTGCAGTGGCTGCGCGACAATCTCGGAATCATCCGCTCCGCAGCGGAGATCGAGGACCTCGCCGCGACCGTCCCCGACAACGGCGGCGCCTACTTCGTGCCGGCGTTCTCCGGGCTGTTCGCGCCTCGCTGGCGCCCTGACGCCCGCGGCGTCATCGCGGGTCTGACCCGGTTCGTCAACAAGGGCCACCTGGCGCGTGCCGCCCTGGAGGCGACCGCGTACCAGACCCGCGAGGTCATCGAGGCGATGCGCGCGGATTCCGGGGTCGATCTGAGCACCCTCAAGGTGGACGGCGGCATGGTCGTCAACCGCACCCTGATGCAGTTCCAAGCCGACATCCTCGGGGTGCCGGTGGTGCGTCCGGTGGTCGCGGAGACCACCGCGCTCGGCGCGGCCTACGCGGCCGGTCTCGCCGTCGGATTCTGGGAGGGCGAGGACGACATCCGCCGTAACTGGGCGGTCGGCGACACCTGGGAGCCCGCACTCGACGAGACGGAACGCGAGCGGCTGTACGGCGAGTGGAACAAGGCGGTCGAACGAACCTACGACTGGGCCTGAGCCCGGGCCGGCGGGCGGGCGCCCTCGGCGGTCCGCACCGCCGCGCCCAGGCGCCGGACGGCCTCGGCGAGTTCGTCCTCCGCGGAGGTGGCGAAACACAGCCTCACGGAGTGCGTGTGGTCGCCTGCCACCGCGAACGCATCACCCGGAACGAAGGCGACACCGAGATCCGCTGCGACAGGGAGCAATTCGGCGGCCGGAACCGCGGTGGGCAGCGACGACCAGGTGAACATGCCGCCGCGCACCGGCGAATACGTCACGTCCGGACCGAATTCGGCCGTGAGAGCGGCGGCCAGTGCGTGCGCGCGGGCACCGTAGGTGGCGCGCAGGGTCGTCAGATGGACGTCGAGCCAGGCGGTGTCGGCGAGCAGATCCGCGGCGATCCGCTGGGTCAGCGACGATCCGCACAGATCCGCGCCCTGCTTGAGCAGTTCCACGGACGCGCACACGTCGCGGTCGGCGAGCAGCCAGCCGACCCGCAGCGCGGGGGCGATGATCTTCGACGCGCTCGACAGCCGGATCACCCGGTCCGTGTGGGAGGCGACCGGTGCCGGAGGCGGTGTACCGAACCACAGGTCGCCGTACGGATCGTCCTCGACGATGCGGAATCCGTAGCGATCGGCGAGTGCCGCGAGGTGCGCCCGCCGCGGCGCCGACAGAACCGCCCCGCGCGGATTGTGGAAGGTGGCGACGGTGTGCACGAGCACCGGCCGCGCGCCGCGCGCGAGCAGTTCCTCGAGTGCATCGGTGTCGAGGCCGTCGTCGTCGACGGGGACAGAGGCGAGGGTGGCCTCGGCGGCCCGGAACACCTGCAGCGCCCCGGTATACGCGGGTTCCTCGACGACGACGAGATCGCCCGGGTCGAGCAGCGCCTGCGCGATCAGGCTCAGGGCCTGCTGCGAACCGTGGGTGACGACGACCTGCTGCGGATCCACCGTGCGGCCGAGGCGGCCGCTCTCGCGGGCGGCGATCACCGTGCGCAGGTCCCCGAGCCCGCAGGTCTCGGTGTACTGGGCGGTCGCGGGATCGGCGAGCGCGGACGCGGCGGCCTCGGCGAGCCGCGCGGTGGGCAGCAGTTCGGCGGCGGGCAGGCCGCCGGCGAGGCTGATCACCTCGGGACGGGCGGTGACTTCGAGCAGATCTCGGATGGCGGAACTGGTCAACCCGTCCAGACGGCGGGCGCGGATACGTGTCATGGGTACTCCACGAGCAGAGGGGTGGTGAGCGAAGCAGCACCGAGCGTCCGGATCTGCGGGCGGAGGGATGCCGTGACGAGCGGTCGTGGGTACGACCGACCCGGGAAGAGCTTACCTCATCACGGCACCACCATGTGAACTCGCCGTCTCACATCGTGAAACGCGCCACCGTCGAGCGAGACTCGATCAGTCGAGATCGTCGTGCCGCATGAGCTGCCGCGCCGCCTCCGTGATCGACCCGCTCAGCGACGGGTACACCGAGAAGGTGGCCGCGAGATCGTTGACCGACAGGTTGTTCTGGACGGCGATCGCGATCGGCAGGATCAGCTCCGACGCCGTCGACGCGACCACGACACCACCGATGACCACGCCGGTCGCGGGACGGCAGAAGATCTTCACGAAACCGCGCTTGAGTCCCGCCATCTTCGCGCGCGGGTTGGTGTTCAGCGGCAGCATCACGGTCCGCGCCGGGACCTCGCCGTTGTCGATCGCGGCCTGGCTGACACCGACCGTGGCGATCTCCGGGCGCGTGAACACCGCGGACGCAACGGTTTTGAGCTTGATGGGGCTCACGCCTTCACCGAGCGCGTGGTACATCGCGATGCGACCCTGCATCGCGGCGACCGACGCGAGCGGCAGCAGACCGGTGCAGTCACCCGCGGCGTAGACGCCCGGCACCGCAGTGCGCGACACGCGGTCGACCGGGATGTAGCCGCCGCGATCGAGCTCGAGCCCGATCTTCTCGAGGCCGAGACCGGACGTGTTGGGAATCGAACCGACGGTCATGAGAGCGTGGCTGCCCTCGACGATCCGGCCGTCGGCGAGCAGCACGCGCACCCCGTCCCCGGTGCGTTCGACCACGTCCGCGCGAGCGTGCTTGACGAGGGTGACACCGCGCTCGGCGAACGCGTCCTCGAGCACGAGCGCCGCATCCTCGTCCTCGTGCGGCAGCACACGGTCACGGCTCGACACCAGGGTGACCTGCACGCCGACTTCGGTGTACGCGGAAACGAACTCGGCGCCGGTGACACCGGACCCGACGACGACCAGGTGCTCGGGCAGCTTGTCGAGGTCGTAGAGCTGACGCCAGGTGAGGATGCGCTCGCCGTCCGGCACCGCGCCGGGCAGCACACGGGGGCTCGCGCCGGTCGCGATGAGAACGACGTCGGCGTCGAGCACCCTCTCGTCGCCGGTGAACAGGTTCGCGCGGACCTGGTGGGCCGCCATGCCGACCTCGCGGTCGATGAGTTCGCCGTGCCCCGAGTAGATCGACACACCGGCGGCCTCGAGCTTGGTGCGGATGTCGGCGGACTGGGCACGGGCGAGGCCCTTGACGCGGGCATGGACCTGCGGTAGCGACACGGCGGCACGTTCGAGCTCGATGCCGAGATCCGCGGCGCGGCGCATGTCGGTGCGCACCCCGGTCGACGCGATGAAGGTCTTCGACGGCACACAGTCGAACAGCACACAGGCGCCGCCGATCCCGTCCGAATCGATCAGTGACACCGTCGCGCCGTACTGGGCCGCCACCAGCGCAGCCTCGTAGCCCGCAGGCCCACCGCCGATGATCACGATCCGGGTCATTTTTCTCCTCTGTATCGATTCCGAGATGGTCCTCGGGCCGGTTTCCGGGCGTGCAGGGTCACCGCTTCGCCCTCATAAACGCTATGCCACCGGGCGCGGGCAGCGCATACGGACGCGCGGACTCGGCGACAAGTGCCCCGAATCCTGCGTCGGGCGGTGACCGATTAGCCTTAGGCACGTGCCGATCTACGCCGCCTACGGGTCCAACATGCATCCGGAGCAGATGTTGCAGCGCTGCCCGCACTCGCCGATGGCCGGTACCGGGTGGTTGCACGGCTGGCGGTTGACGTTCAGCGGCGCAGACCTCGGGTGGGAGGGCGCCCTCGCGACCGTCGTCGAGGACGAGGACTCGAAGGTCTTCGTGGTGCTCTACGACGTGCCGGACGAGGACGAGCGCAGCCTGGACCGCTGGGAGGGCTCCGAACTGGGCGTCCACCGCAAGATCCGGGTGCGTGTGGACACCGCCGACGGGCCGGTTCTCGCGTGGCTGTACGTCGTGGACGCGTACGAGGGCGGCCTGCCGTCCGCCCGCTACCTCGGGGTCATGGCCGATGCCGCGGAGATCGCGGGCGCCCCCTCCGACTACGTGATGGACCTGCGGACCCGCAACAGCCGCAACGTCGGACCCGGCCGGCCCGACGCGTTCTGAGGGCCGAGGTTCCGTCGGGCCCGGGGTCCGTCAGTCCGCGTAGAACGGGACCGGCAGACACACCCGGACCGACACCGCGTCCCCAGGGCGCAGGTCGTCGACGTCGCCGCGCAGTGAGCGGATCGTGATGCCGGGTCCGTCGACCCGCACCTCGCTGTGCGCACCACCGAAGGCCATGTCGCGGACCGTGAACGACGACTCCCCCACCGCCGCCTCGACGGCGATCTGCTCGGGTCGCACCAGAATCCGGCCGGTGCCACGTCCCGGCGCGGTGAGCTGCACCTTTCCGACCGGCGTGTGGGCATGGTCGCCGTCCGCCTCGGCGTCGAGCACGATCGCCTCACCCACGAACTCCCCGACCGCGACGGACACGGGCGTCCGGTACACCTCCTCCGGCGTCCCGACCTGGGCGAACCGGCCGTCGAGCATGATCGCGACCCGGTCCGCGATCGCGAGGGCCTCGGCCTGATCGTGTGTCACCAGCACCGACGCGACCTGCTGTTCCCGCAGCAGGACACGCACGTCGGCGCGCAGGCTGGACCGCAGGCCCGCGTCGAGCGCGCTGAACGGCTCGTCGAGCAGCACCACCGCCGGTCGCGGTGCGAGCGCCCGGGCCAGCGCGACCCGCTGCTGCTGGCCGCCGGACAACTGGCCGGGCTTCCGCCGGCCCATGCCCGCCAGCCCGATCAGCTCGAGGAGTTCCTCGACGCGCCGGCCCCGCGCGGCCCGCTGCCGGACCCGCGAGTCCCAGGTGGGTCGGGTCAGGCCGTAGCCGATGTTCCGGGCGACGTCGAGGTGCGGGAACAGCGCACCCTCCTGCGGGACCAGGCCCACCCCGCGGCGCTCCGGGGGCAGGTCCGTCACGGACCTGCCGTCCGCGACGACCCGGCCGGCACTCGCCGGATGCAGGCCCGCGATCACCCGCAACAACGTGGTCTTGCCACCACCCGACGGGCCGAGCACGGCGAGCAGGTCGCCCCGCGGAACCTCGACGGACACGTCGGTGACGACCTCGGCGCGCCCGTACCGGGCACACACCGCGTCGACGGTCAGTCCGTTCACTCCTCACCACCACTTTCGGCATCGACACGACCGCGCAGCAGCCGGCCCAGGATCAGCGACGGCAGCGCCGCGATGAGCACGAGGATCACCGCATACGGCGCTGCCGAACCGTATTCGAGCGTTTCGGTGTGCTTCCACATGCCGGTGGCCAGGGTCTCGTGCCCGATCGGGACGAGCAGCAGCGTCGCGGGCAGTTCCTTCGCGATGGTGAGGAACGCCAGCGCGCATCCGGCGACGACCCCCGGTGCGGCGAGCGGAATCGTCACGCGCAGACCCGTGAGGAACCGGCCGCTGCCGAGCGTCGCCGACGCGTCCTCGAGGCCGGGCGGGATCGCGGCGACCGCGGCATGGATGGATCCCACGGCGAGGGGCAGGAACAGCACGGCGTAGGCCACGAGCAGCATCGGGGTGTGCTGGTACCACTGCGGCAGCAGCCGGATGCCGAAGAACACGAGTGCCAGGCCGACGGTGATGCCGGGCAGCGCGAAGCCGACGTAGGCGGCGCTCTCGGTGAACCGGGCCAGCGGCGACGTCGAGCGGGCCGCGAACACGCCGACCGGCAGGGCCAGCGCGGTGGTCAGCAACGCACCGAGCGCGGCGACCCACAGGGTGTAGGTGGTCGCGGTCCAGATGGCGGACCAGTCGACCGACGCCTGCTGCGATCTCCACAGCCACCGGGCCAGCCCGGCCACCGGGACTCCCACGGAGACGGCGAGGGCCGCGACGAGGAACCCGATCGCCGGCAACCGTCCGGTCCCGAGCAGCACCCGCCCCGGAGTGCGGGCCGCCCCGGAGCCGACGCGGGCGGTCGCGCCGCGCCGCACCCCGCGTTCGGCGACGGTGAGGATCACGGCGAGCGCCACCAGGATCAGGCCGAACACAGCGGCCGGGGTGCGATCGAGCAGACCGCGGTAGCTGCCGTAGATCGCAAGGGTGAACGCCTCGTAACGCATGAGCGCGACCGCCCCGAAGTCGCTGAGCGTGTACAGCGCGACGAGCAGCCCACCGGCGGCGGCGGTGGGCCACACCTGCCGCAGCGTCACCGTCACCGTGGTGCGGAGGCGGGATCGGCCCAGGGTGCGGGCGACCTCCTCCAGTCCCGGATCGATCGACACGAGGGCCGCCGCCACCGGCAGGTACACGTAGGGGAAGGACGCGCAGGTCAGTACGAGCGCGGCGCCGACGAATCCCTCGAGCGCGGGGAACTGGGCGATCCACACGAAGCCCGACACGTACGACGGGATCGCCAGCGGCACACTGAGAGCGAGCGCGAACCACCGGCGGCCGGGCAGGTCGGTGCGGGTGGTGAGCCACGCGGCGGCGAGCCCGACGACGAGGCATGCGACGGTGACCGTCAGCGCGAGAACGCCGCTGCGCCAGATCAGGTCGAGGGTGCGCTGACGAAAGATCAGCGACCACACCCGGTCCGGGCCGTCGGCGAAGGCCCGCATCACCAGGTGGACGACCGGAGCAAGCGCGAACACGGCCACACCCAGCGCGGCCAGGGCCAGTACCGGCCGGCCGCGCCGGGTGCGGAGCGGAGCGGTGAGCGTGATCAGATGAAGCCCAGATCCTGCAGCAGCGACTGGGTCTGCTCGACCGACGCGAGTTCGGCGAGTTCGATGTCCGAGGTGCCGATCTCGGTGATCGGACGGAGTTCGTCCTTCGTCTCGACACCGACCACGATCGGGTACTCGGACGTCTCGTCCGCGAAGTAGGTCTGCGACTCGGGCGAGAGCAGCGCCGCGACGAACTGCTGGGCCTGTTCCGGCTGATCGGTGGTCGCCAGGACACCGGCGCCGGCGATGTTCACGAGTGCTCCCGGGTCGCCGGGACGGAAGTAGTGGACCTGAACGGCGAGGTTCTCGGCGCCCTTCTCCTCGGCCAGCCCGTACCAGTAGTAGTGGTTGGTCAGCCCGAGGCTCACCTGGCCGCTGTCGACGCCCTCCATGAGCGGGCCGTTGCCTTCGAACGCGACGGGCTCGTTCGCCTTGAACGCCTCGAGCCACTGCCGGGCACCGTCCTCGCCGCGCGACACGCGCAGGCCCGTCACGAAGGACTGGAACGACGCGTTCGTCGGGGCGAAACCGATCTGCCCCTTCCACTTCGGGTCGAGCAGATCGTCGATTCCGGTGGGCAGATCCTGCGGCTGCACCTTCTCGTCGTTGTAGACGAGCACACGGGCCCGGGCGGAGGTCGCGACCCAGGTGCCGTCCTCGGCCCGGTAGTAGGGCGGGACCGGATCGGTCACCGAGGCGGGCAGCACCTCGAGCATCCCCGCCTGATCGAGGAGACCGAGTGCACCGGCGTCCTGACTGAACACGACGTCGGCGGGTGAGGAATCGCCCTCCTCGATGAGTTTGCCGGTGATCTCCGGGGTGCCGCCGTAGACGACCTCGATCGGGAACCCGAGCGTGTCCTCGAGCCGATCGATGAGCGGTGCGACCAGGTTCTCGCTGCGGCCCGAGTACAACGTCAGCGCGCCGCTGTCCTCCCCGGACTCGTCGGACGCGCTGTCGCTGCCGCAGGCGGCGAGTACGGACACCAGCGCGCCGGCCGTCAAGGCTGCGGCAAGTCTGCGTCGAACGTGCATCCCGGACCTCCTGTTGTGAGCTGTCACTCACAGGAAACCTACAGGTTCAGGTCAGGCTAAGCTCATCCGGCCGTTTCACCCTGCGCCGAGCACGAGGTTGGTCATCACCCGCACTCCCACCGGCAGCGCCCGCTCGTCGAGGTCGAACGTGGGCTGATGGATGTCGAGCGCCGGTCCGGTCCCGAATCCCACACCGAGCCGGCCCATCGCCCCGGGGATCTGCTCGAGGTACCACGAGAAGTCCTCGCCGCCACCGGATTGCGGTGTGTCGGCCAGGGCGTCCGGGTCGGTGGCCCGGATCGCGGCCTCGAACATGCGCGCCGAGACCTCGTCGTTGACGACCGGGGGCACACCCCGGCGATAGTCCAGCTCGTAGCTGACCCCGGTCGGTGCGAGCAGACCGTGGACGACCTCGCGCACCATGGGTTCGAGCAGTTCCCACGTCTCGTGGTCGCCGGTACGCACGGTGCCGGCGAGCATCCCGGTCCGCGGAATCGCGTTCGGCGCCTTGCCCGCGCTGACCGCACCCCAGACCATGACGGTGCCGGTTCGGGGATCGATACGGCGGCTGAGCATGCCGGGCAGTCCGGTGATGACGGTGCCGAGCCCGTAGACCAGATCGCCGGTCAGGTGCGGGCGCGAAGTGTGGCCACCGGGCGAATCCAGCACCAGTTCGACGGTGTCGGCGGCGGAGGTGATCGCACCGACCCGCATCCCGACCTTCCCCGCTTCGAGGCGCGGATCGCAGTGCAGCGCGAAGATCCGGGACACCCCGTCGAGACCGCCGGCCGCGACGACGTCCAGGGCACCGCCCGGCATGACTTCCTCGGCGGGCTGGAACACCAGCCGGACGCCGACGGGCAGCTCGGGGACCTCGGCCAGTGCGAGTCCGGTGCCGAGCAGGACGGCGGTGTGGGCGTCGTGACCGCACGCGTGCGAAACACCGGGGACCGAGGACGCGAACGGCAGTCCGGTCAGCTCCTGCATCGGCAGGGCGTCCATGTCGGCGCGCAAGGCGATACGCGGTCCCGTGGTGGGCCCGAGATCGCAGATCACGCCGGTCCCGCGAGGCAGCACCTTCGGTTCGAGCCCGGCCGCGGACAGGTGCCCCGCGACGAACTCGGTCGTCGCGTACTCCTGGCGGGCCAGTTCGGGGTTCGCATGGATGTGGCGACGCCATGCGGT
This sequence comes from Rhodococcus sp. NPDC003383, assembly GCF_053589115.1. Taxonomy (NCBI): domain Bacteria; kingdom Bacillati; phylum Actinomycetota; class Actinomycetes; order Mycobacteriales; family Nocardiaceae; genus Rhodococcus; species Rhodococcus sp. NPDC003383. The sequence goes on from NZ_JBSFRG010000006.1 coordinate 135,559, forward strand.
GAGGTCCTGGGTGTGGTCACCGAGCCACTTCTCGACATAGGGGTTCATCGGCGCGCGACCCCTTCGAGGAGGCGATCACGCTGACCGGCATCGGACGCGACGCGGGCCGCGGTCGCCGCGAGCGCCCGGGCTCCGTCGAGCACCGCCCGATCCGCGGACTCGGTGATACACGCCGCCGCGAAAGCAGCCTGGTGCGTGACCGCACCACCCGAATCGAGTCCGATGACCGGATGGATACCCGGCACAACATTCGTCACGTTTCCCATGTCCGTGCTGCCCAGCGGGCGCGATCCTTCCTCTTCGACGGGCAGCGGCGCCCGTCCCATGCCGATGATCACCTCACGATATGCCTGTACGAGCCACGGGTCGGGAGTGAGTTCGGTGTAGGTGGGCGACACCGTCCGGATCCGGTGGGTGCAGCCGGCGGCGAGCGCCCCTGCCGCGAAGCAGTTCCCGGCCCGTTCGGACAGGTCGGCGAGCGACTCCGCGGTCGTCGCGCGCAGGTAGTACAGCAGCTCGGTGTGCGCGGGCACGATGTTCGGGGCCGTGCCGCCGTCGCTGACGATGCCGTGGATCTGCTGGCCCGGCAGGAGGTGCTGACGCAGCAACCCGATCGCGACCTGGGCGACGGTCGCGGCGTCGGCGGCGTTGCGTCCGTACTCGGGTGCCGCCGACGCGTGCGCCTCGCGTCCTTCGTAGCTGACGGCGATGTCCGCCAACGCGAGGGAGGTCGCACCGGTGATGTCGAAGGGGCCCGGATGCACCATCATCGCCGCGGCGACGTCGTCGAACACGCCGCGCTCGAGCATGAGCACCTTGCCCCCGCCGGTCTCCTCGGCGGGGGTTCCGATGACCCGCACGGTGACTCCCAGGGCATCGGCGACGGACGCGAGACCGAGACCGGCACCGACGGCAGCGGCGGCGATGATGTTGTGCCCGCAGGCGTGACCGATTCCGGGCAGCGCGTCGTACTCGGCGCAGATCCCGACGACGAGTTCGCCGCTGCCGAAACGGGCGTCGAACGCGGTCGGGAGATCGGCGATCCCCGTGCGGATCTCGAACCCCGCGGCGCGCAGGACCTCGACGACCTTTGTGGCACTGCGGTGCTCGTCGAACGCGAGTTCCGGTTCCGCGTGGATCGAATGCGAGAGGGCGATGAGCTCGTCGGACGCCGCCTCGATCACCCTGTCCGCTTCGGTCGTCACATCGTCCAGTCTGTCATGCCGACCGCCCGGTCCAACGGTCAGCCGAAGCGGAAGTTCGACTCGTCGGTCTTCGTCTCGAGTGCGGCGACGAGGGGCGCGTGCAGGCCCCGTTTGACGACGCCGAGGTTCGCGCCACGGGTCGAGGTCAGTCCCGCCGCCCGCTCGACCGCCGCGGCCAGGACCGCGTCCCCGTCGACGGCCTGGGCGACGATCCCGGCGGCCAGCGCGTCGGAGCCTCCGTAACGGCGGCTCGTGGTGACGGCCTCGACCGCGGTGGCGGGGGTCAGCCGGGTGCGCAGCAGCGCGGACATGCCGACGGTGAACGGCATACCGAGCTGCACCTCGGGCAGGCACCAGAAGCCGCGGTCGGCACGCATCACCGCGAAGTCGTGGGTGAGGGCGAGCATCGCGCCGGCGCCGAACGCATGGCCCTGGATCGCGGCGACGGTCGCGGCGGGGAAGGTCAGCATCCGCACGTACAGCGCGTGCACGGTGTCGAGATAGCCGGGCAGGTCGGGCAGATTTCCGAAGATCCAGTCGGTGTCGAGGCCGTTGCTCCAGAATTTTCCGGTCGCGGCGGTCACGAGCGCGGCGGGACCGTCGTGCGCCTCCACCTCGTCGAGCAGCGCGCCGATCTCGGCCAGCCGGTCGGGATGGAAGCGGTTCTCGTCGACCTCCCGGTCCCGGTCGCCGAGGTACAGGACGAAGACGTCGCCGTCACGTTCGAGATAAGGCATGGACACGAGGATAGACCCAATAGCTACTCGCGAGTAACAAGCAGGTTGGCACTAGGGTCATGCGCCATGGGAGCAGCCGACGCCATCCTCGATCCCCCCGCCGAAGCCGGACGCGCCGCCGCCGTCCTCGCCGAGCGCACCGGGGTGGCCGCCCACCCGGTCGCCGTGGTGCTCGGCTCGGGCTGGCGCGCCGCCGTCGAACGGTTCGGGCCGACCGTCGCGGACGTACCCATGAACGACCTGCCCGGCTTCACCCCGCCGACCGCGGCCGGTCATCCCGGAACCGTCCATTCGGTGACCGTCGGACGGACCCCGGTGCTGTTGCTGGCCGGGCGCATCCACGCCTACGAGGGCCACGACCTCAGCCGCGTCGTGCATCCTGTGCGCACCGCCGTCGCGGCCGGCGCCCGCACCGTGATTCTCACCAACGCCGCCGGTGGCATCCGCCCGGACCTGAAGGTCGGCGAACCCGTGCTCATCTCCGACCACCTCAATCTCACCGGCCGGTCGCCGCTGGTCGGCGCCCAGTTCGTCGATCTCGTCGACGCCTACTCCGCCGACCTGCGCAGCCTCGCCCGCGAGATCGACCCCTCGCTCGCGGAGGGCGTGTACGCGGGTCTGCCCGGCCCGCACTACGAGACGCCGGCCGAGATCCGGATGCTGCGCACCCTCGGCGCCGACCTCGTCGGCATGTCCACGGTGCACGAGACGATCGCCGCGCGCGCCGCGGGAGCACGCGTGCTCGGCATCTCGCTCGTGACCAACGCGGCCGCGGGCGTCACCGGTGAGCACCTCGACCACGCCGAGGTCCTGACCGCAGGGCAGGCCGCGGCCCGCCGCATGGGCGATCTGCTGCGCGAACTGGCGGCGCGGCTGTGAGCCTGCGCTTCGGGACCGCGGGATTGCGGGGACCGGTCGGCGACGGCCCGGACTGCATGAACGTGCCGGTCGTCGAGCGCACGACCGCCGGGCTCGCGGCCTGGCTCGACGCGCAGGGGCACGGCGGCGGTACCGTCGTCGTCGGCCGCGACGCCCGCACGGGATCCGCCGAATTCTTCACCGCGGCAACGGAGGTGCTCGCCGCGGCAGGATTCGACGTGGTCGCGCTCCCCCGCCCGCTGCCGACGCCGGTCACCGCGTTCGCGGTGCGCGCGCTCGGTGCCGTCGCCGGGGTGCAGATCACCGCGTCGCACAATCCCGCCGCCGACAACGGCTACAAGGTGTATGTCACCGGCGGTGCCCAGCTGGTCTCCCCCGCGGACCGCGAGATCGAAGCGGCGATCGACGCGGTCGGCGGCGTGGTGCCTCGTACGCCCGTGAAACCCTCGGGCGGCGACCTCGTCGAGAGATACCTCGCGCGGGTCGCGACACTGCCGCGGTCGCCACACCGGAACGTGCGGATCGCACTCACCGCGCTGCACGGCGTCGGCGGCGAGACCGCGGTCGCGGCGTTGCGGCAGGCCGGATTCACCGACGTGCACGTCGTCGCATCCCAGTTCGCGCCGGACCCGGCGTTCCCCACCGTGGCGTTCCCGAACCCCGAGGAACCCGGTGCCACCGACGCGCTGCTCGCGCTCGCAGAGGAGGTCGGCGCGGACGTCGCACTTGCGTTCGATCCGGACGCCGACCGCTGCGCGGTAGGGGTGCCGGCGGGCAGCGACTCGCGACGGCCCGCCGTCGAGGGCTGGCGGATGCTGCGCGGCGACGAAACCGGCGTGTTACTCGGCGAGCGCATTCTCGCGGGAGCTCACCCGGGATCGCTGGTGGCGACCACGATCGTGTCGTCCACGCTGCTGGGGAAGGTCGCCGCCGCGCGCGGCGCCCGCTTCGCGCAGACCCTCACCGGTTTCAAGTGGCTGGCCCGCGCCGGGGAGGGTCTGGTCTACGCGTACGAGGAGGCGATCGGTCACTGCGTCGACCCGGATGCGGTGCGCGACAAGGACGGCATCGCGACGGCGGTCGTGGTCGCGGATTATGTGGCGGACCTGAAGGCGGGGGGTCGCACGCTGCTCGACGCGCTCGACGATCTGTACGACGAGTTCGGCGTGCACCTCACCGATCAGGTCTCGATCCGGGTCGCCGACCTCACGCGGATCGACCGCCTCATGGCCTCACTGCGGGCCACACCACCGGACGAACTCGCGGGTGAGGCGGTCACCGTGACCGATCTCGCCCGGGCGGAGACACGACTGCGGACCGACGCGCTCGTGTTCGAGGGCGCGTCGGTCCGCGTCGTCGTCCGGCCGTCCGGCACCGAACCGAAACTCAAGTGCTACCTGCAGGCGGTCGCGGTGGACGGAAACCACGGCAGCGCCACCAACAAGCTGGCGGCGCTGCGCGTGTGGGCTTCCGGGATGGCCGATTGAGCCTGGGTCGTCAGACCCGCTGCGGCACACCGTAGGTGACGACGGTGTCACCCTTCGAGGTGGTCGCCTTCGCGAACGGCCGGACGGTGACCGGGCCGATCGCCCCGGACACGGAACCGTGCACACCCGCGATGCGGACGGTGACGCCGCTGCCGTCGAATTCGAGATTCTCGACGATCGGCACCTCGGTGATGCCGCCCGGTTCGAGTTCGACCTCGATCTCCTGCTCGGGAATGATCGTGCCCCCGAGTTCGGCGCTGGTGCCCAGGCCCAGGCCCAGGCCGAGAGCCGCACCGCCATCGTTGTCGAATCCGAGATCGATGCCGAAGTCGGCGCTGTTGCCGACCCCCCAGTTGAGGCTCGGGGTGAAGATGTGGACGATCGCGCCGGGCAGCGCGACCGGATAGCCGATCTGGTAGCCCAAGGTGAGCTTGGTGTCCTGGAACGCGTCGGCACCAGGACCGGTGATCCGGACGGCGGCGACACCGTCGTTGAAGAACTCGACGCTCAACGGTGAGCTGTCGAGCGGCGGGACGGACTGAATCGACGTGTCCGCCTGCAGGACTTCGATCGTGGCGCCGCCGTCGAGCGGCATCGACCGGGCGTTGTCGACTGCGGCTCCTGCGGCGCCCGGGTTGACCATCGCCACGAACGCGGCGGCAGCCACCCCCAGTGCTGCTGCCCGGAATCGCCGGCGGGATTTCGTTACGGAATTGCGGACCATCGCGTTTCCCCATTTCACGAACAGATGACAGTGAAGCGATCGTGATGCACGCCTCAGAGTAATGAGCCGCAAGCGATTTCGTGAGGAAGATCGTGAAGAGTTGGTAACGGATCAGCGCCTGAACCGCGTCTCAGCAGCCCCATGTGCACCATAAGCACCAAAACGGGCATCGATGTCACGATTCGGCTGCGTGTTTCGCAGAGTAGGCGATGGCCGTTATCGCGGCCCGAATTGACGGTCGCCCGCGTCGCCGAGGCCCGGAACGATGTACTTGTTCTCGTTCAGGCCTTCGTCGATCGTCGCGGTCACCAACCGCACCGGATGCCCGCACGCCGCGAGCGCCTCGACACCCTGCGGCGCCGCCACCACGCACACCGCGGTGATGTCGGTCGCGCCGCGGGACACCAGGAGCTCGATCGTGTGCACCATCGATCCACCGGTCGCCAGCATCGGATCCAGCACGAACACCGGCAGCCTGGACAGATCGGCGGGGAGGGACTCGAGATAGGGCACCGGCTCGAACGTCTTCTCGTCGCGCGCCAGCCCGACGAAACCGACCTGTGCCTGCGGGATCAGCGCGTGCGCCTGATCGACCATGCCCAGACCGGCCCGCAGAACCGGGACCAGAAGTGGCGGTTGCTTCAGCCGCACCCCCGTGGTCGTCGTGATCGGCGTGCGCACCTCGAACTGCTCGATCGGCGCGTCCCTGACCGCCTCGTACACGAGCATCTGGGTGAGCCGGCTCAGTGCATGCCGGAAGGCGGCGTTGTCGCTGCGCTCATCGCGCAGGATCGTGAGGAGCGAGGCAGCGAGCGGATGATCGACGACGAGCGGATCCATGCCCGAAGGATAGAACGGTGGAACCGGCCGCCGCCCGAATGCGTCGAACCCGTCGAGAGCGATTCGATCCGACATCGAGGGGCGTGAGGCGTGAGAGGCGAGTTTCGGCAGGACGGTGTGCAGGTACGCCCGGAGACCATCGCAGCGTTCGGCGGTACGGCGGGAGACCTGGCAGAACGAATGCGTGGCGCGGTCGACGAGATCCGGGGCGCCGCCCCCGAACAACTGGACACCGGGCTCGGCCCGATCGGAACGGGATTCGTCGCGGCCCTGGTCACGGCGCATCGCGCGCACGAAGAGCACGTGTCCCGCCTCGTGACCGCACTCGACGGCATGTCCGTGGTCGCCGCAGCGACCGCAGCGGGCTACGAGAACCGCGAGGCCGAGTGGTCCACGGGTCTGCAGTCCGCAGGCACGCCCGAGGCGGGAGCGCGACGATGACCATCGGGGCCGATCTGCTCGCGGCTCCGCTGGCGGATCTGCTCACCGCATTCGGCTCCGGCACCGCACCCGCGATCGATCCGGCGGCGGCGTTGCGAGCCGGGACCGCAATTGCGGAGGACGTACACGCCATCGGCCGCGCCGCGCTCACCGAACTGGTGTGGGACTGGACCGGTACCGCGGCGGACACCGCGGTCCGCAGCGCCGAGCAGGTACTCGCCGACACCCTCGCCGCCGCCGACCGCGGCATGGAGATCGCCGCGATCGCGGTGGACGGCACCGCGACGGTCCTCGGCGGCGCCGTCGAGATCGCCCGCATCGTCGACTCGTTCGGTTCGGTCGCCCGCAGCCTCGAACCCGCGCTCGCGCTGCCCCAAGGCCAGCTGCTGATGCTCGCTGCCGCACTCGAACATCTCGCGGCAGGCCTCGACGTACTCGCCCGGGTCACGTCCGAACTGGCACAGCACACCGACCGGCTCACCGCCCTGCTGCCGGAGACGCCGGCCCTCACGGGAGCGGGACCGTCCGAAACCGATCCCGGTTCCGGCGACAGCCGCGCGTTCTACGACGACAGGGGCGTCGGGCCGGGCTCCGCGTCGGACTGCGCGGTGCGCCTGCCCGACGGCAGCGTCGCCACCGCACCCAACGCCACGGCCGCCGCGGCGGTGCGTCATGCGCTGTCCCAGCAGGGCACCCCGTACGTGTGGGGCGGAACCACCCCGGGACAGGGACTCGACTGCAGCGGGCTGACCCAGTGGGCCTACGGCCAGGCCGGTGTCGAGCTTCCCCGGCTGGCCCAGCAGCAGGACATCGGGATGCCGGTCGCTCCGGACTCGGTCCTGCCCGGCGACCTGGCCGTCTGGGACGGGCACGTCGCGATGGTGATCGGCAACGGCCTCATGGTGGAAGCGGGCGATCCCGTCGCCGTCACCCCGATCCGCACCGGCAACAGCGGCATGGCCTTCGAAGGGTTCTACCGGCCCACCGGCTGAGAGGGAACCGGCCGGCGACCGGGTGCGTCCAACCGGATATGAACATCACGACAGCAACCGCCGCCAATGCGGCGGGCACCGTCTCGGTGCGCACGACCGACCAGGGGGTGCCGGTCGAGCTGCACATCGATCCCCGCGAACTGCGCCACGGGGCCGGGCACCTGGCCGGGCAGATCCTCGCGCTCAGCCGCCGCGCGACCCTCGAGGCCGCGGCGCTGCGCCGCGGCGAGCTCGCTGCCCAGGGCATGCCGGACGCCCTGCTGGACCGGATGGGCCTGCCCACCCGGGACGAGGTGGCGCGCGTCCAGCAGGCCGACGACGAGCAGCGGCAACCCACGTCCTGGCTGAGGTCGGTGTGAGCGGGCACCGTGTCGACGAGATCGTCGAACGGGCTCGGGAAAGGCTGGGCATGCTCGAGGACGTGATGGCCGGGCTCGGCGAGGTGACGGCGGAAGCGACGAGCGCGGACGGCCGGGTGTGGGTACGCGTGGACGGTGGAGGCGGCATGATCGCACTGCATCTGGAGGAGTCGGCGTGCCGGCTCGATGCCGCCGAATTGTCCGCGGCGATCCTCGCGACCGCGCACGAGGCGGCGCGGATCGCAGCCGGGAAACGCGACCGGTTGCTCTCGGATCTTCGCGACTCGTTCCGGTGATGACGGTCTCGTCGACTCCCGGCTATGTCTTCGGGCGCGAGGTGGCTAGGCTTCCCGCCATGGCTGGAGACATCGTCCCGATCGAGCTCGGTCTCACCGACGACAACCTCGTCACCCTGTGGGTGCCCCGGTGGCGCGAGGACGGCGAGGAATGGCAGGCGTTCCTCGGCCGCGGGGACGATCTGTACGGGTTCCCCGGGGTCGCCGAACTGGTCGCGTTCGTCCGCTCCGACACCGACAACGATCTCGTCGAGCACCCCACCTGGCCGGTCGTCGCGAAGCTCGCGGCCGTCGAGTTCGAGCCCGACGACGCCTATCGGTTCGACATCGTCGGGGTGCCCGAGCTCGTCGCCGAGGATGTCGACCCGGAGATCGTCGCCCAGCTCCAGGACACCTTCGACGTCGTCCGCAGCCTGGGTGAGGTGTGCGATCTCGAGGCGGTGACGAAGTTCGTCGACCGGCCCGAGATCGCGACACTGCTGCAGCACGGCGCGAGCGCGTTCGACGGTGCCGACGGCGACGACCTGTGGAACCAGGTCGGCACCGCGGTCGCCGAGGACTGGGACGACGTCATCGACGCGATCGACGCCGTCGTCACGACCCCCGACGTCGACGCCGCGATCGTCGCGGAGATCGAGTCCGAACTCGTCGCTGCGGAGGAGAACGTCGTCGAGGCCGACGACACCGTCGAGGGCGAAGACGACGAGGAATACGAGTTCGTGGACGAAGACGAGGACGAGGAACTCGTCGACGACTTCTGGGGCGAGGTCGGCATCGACCCGATCAAGATCATCACGAGCGAAGGCACGTGGTTCACCCTGCGGTGCTACCTGGACGACGACGCGCTGTTCCTCGGCAAAGACGGCCTGATCTCGGTATTCGGTTCCGAGCGTGCGCTCGCCCGCTACCTGGCCGACCGTCACGACCACGATCTCGCGGCGGTGAGCACGTACGACGAGATCCGCCTCGCAGCGACCGACGGTTCGCTCGAGATCGAGGTGAGCGACGACAACGTGTACGTGCTCACCGGCATCGCCGACGACATCGCGCAGGGCGTCGACGCGGTGGACCCGGACCAGCTGGAACTCGCGGTCGAGTTGTTCACCGATGCCGCGAACTACGCCCGCGACGACTCCACCGACGCCGCGCTCGCCGGTTCCACCGAGCTGGGCTGGTTCGTCAACTACGTGCTCGAGCCCGATACGAGCCGCCTGGCCCCGAGCGCGCCGTTCGACGCCGAGGTCGCGGCGTGGCGCGAACTCGAGCGCGAGTTCGAGGCACGGCTCCGCAAGCACTAGGCGGCTCCGCCGCCGGTGTGCCTTTGTGGCGGCTCCCACCGCCACAAAGGCACACCGGGCGCTACGCGCTGATCAACACCGCGTAGCCGGGCTTGATGACGTCGTCGATCAGCTCGAGCCGCTTATCGAACGGCAGGAACGCCGATTTCATGGCGTTGATGGTGAATCGTTCGAGGTCGACCCAGCCGTAGCCGAACGTCTCGACCAGGCGCATCATCTCGTTCGTCATCGTGGTGTCGCTCATCAGCCGGTTGTCGGTGTTGACGGTGACGCGGAACCGCAGCCTCGCGAGCAGATCGAACGGATGGTCCTCGAGCGCGGCCACCGCGCCGGTCTGGACATTGGAGCTGGGGCAGAGCTCGAGCGGAATCCTCTTGTCCCGCACGTAATTCGCCAACAGACCGAGCGACGCGGTGCCGTCCTCGGCGACGGTGATGTCGTCGACGATCCGCACCCCGTGACCGAGCCGGTCGGTGCCGCAGAACGCGACGGCCTCGTGGATCGACGGGAGCCCGAACGCTTCGCCCGCGTGAATCGTGAAGTGCGCGTTGGACGCTCGCATGTACTCGAAGGCGTCGAGGTGCCGGCTGGGCGGATATCCGGCCTCGGCGCCGGCGATGTCGAACCCGGCGACCCCCCGGTCGCGGAAACGCACTGCCAGTTCGGCGATTTCACGCGACCGCGCCGCGTGCCGCATTGCGGTGAGCAGACATCCCACGTGGATCCGGCCGCCCGCCGCCGCGACCGCGGACTCCCCCGACCGGAACCCCTCGAGGACGTGTTCGACGACCTCGTCGAGCGTCAGGCCGGACTCGAGGTGCTGTTCCGGCGCGAACCGAACCTCCGCGTAGACGACGCCGTCGGCGGCAAGATCCTCGACGCACTCGCGGGCGACCCGTTCGAGCCCCTCGGCAGTCTGCATGACGGCGACCGTGTGCTCGAATGTCTCGAGGTACCGCACCAGCGAACCGCTGTCCGCCGACCGCCGGAACCATCCGGCCAACTCGGTCTCGGAATCGGCAGGCAGGGTGTGGCCGCATGCGTCGGCGAGGTCCAGAATCGTCGCCGGTCGCAGGCCACCGTCGAGGTGGTCGTGGAGCAGAACCTTCGGTGCCGTACGCACCTGCGGGGCAGTCAGCTCGTTCATGCCCCGACGGTAGTCGGCTACCCGGAGATCCGCTCCACGACGAGCGGTCGCGCGGGCACCGCGGGTGCCCCTCCGTCGGACGCCTCGGCGGAGATCCGGACCCCGCCCTGCAGCGTGGTGAGCGCGGCCGGGATCTTCTCCGGGGTATCGGTGTGCAGGGTCGCGAGGACCTGCCCGGCGCGCACCGCCTCGCCCGGTTTCGCGTGCAGCTCGACACCGGCGCCGGCCTGCACGGCCTGCCCCTGCCGTTCACGACCTGCGCCGAGCCGCCACGCCGCGACCCCGACCGCCATGGCGTCGAGTCCGGTGAGGATGCCGTCGGAGTCCGCACGCAGGGTCTCGGTGTACGCGGCGGTGGGCAACGCAGCGTCCGGGTCGCCTCCCTGCGCGGCGATCATCGCGCGCCATCGGTCCATCGCCGAGCCGTCCTTCAGCCGCTCGGCGGGGTCGACGCCGTCGATCCCGGCGAGAGCGAGCATCTCCCGCGCCAGCGCCAGGGTCAGCTCCACGACGTCGGGCGGTCCGCCACCGGCGAGAACCTCGACAGCCTCGCGTACCTCGAGCGCATTCCCCGCCGTGCGCCCGAGCGGGGTGTCCATGCGGGTGATCAACGCGACGGTGGGCAGGCCTTCGTCGCTGCCGAGCTCGACCATCGTGCGCGCGAGTTCGCGTGCCTCGCCCAGCTCGGTCATGTAGGCGCCGGAGCCGACCTTGACGTCGAGAACGAGCGCGCCCGCTCCTTCGGCGATCTTCTTGCTCATGATCGAACTGGCGATGAGCGGGATCGATTCGACGGTGCCGGTGACGTCGCGCAGCGCATAGAGCTTGCGGTCGGCCGGGGCCAGGTCCTCGGTGGGTGCGCACACGACCGCGCCGATCGCCGGATCGGTGAGGAGCTCGGCCATCTCGACGGTGTCGAGGTCGGCGCGCCAGCCGGGAATCGATTCGAGTTTGTCGAGGGTGCCGCCGGCGTATCCGAGTCCGCGTCCGGACAACTGCGGCACCGCAGCCCCGCACGCCGCGACGAGCGGTGCGAGCGGCAGCGTGATCTTGTCGCCGACACCGCCGGTGGAGTGCTTGTCGACGGTGGGCAGGCCCAACCCGGTGAAGTCGAGACGCCGTCCGGAGTCGATCATCGCGGTCGTCCAGCGGGCGGTCTCGGCGCGGGTCATGCCGCGGAACCAGATGGCCATCGCGAGAGCCGCCATCTGTTCGTCGGCGACGATGTCGTGGGTGAACGCTCTGATCACCCAGTCGATCTCGGCGCCGGTCAGTTCCAGACCGTCGCGCTTGTGCCGGATCACGGAGACGATGTCAGGCACGATCGCCTCCCGTCGGATGCACGGCCGCAAGATCATCGGGCCCGAACGCGTCGGGCAGCAGCTCGGACATGGGTCGCGGCCCTCGGGACGTGTCGACGAGCAGGTCGGGTCCGCCGTGCTCGATGAGGAGCTGGCGGCAGCGGCCGCAAGGCATCAGAACGGCGCCGCGGGCATCGCAGACGGAGATCGCTCGCAACCGCCCGCCACCACCGGAAACGAAGTTACCGACGAGTACACATTCGGCACAAAGTCCCACCCCATGTGAGACATTTTCCACATTGCACCCACTCACAACTGCGCCGTCGGCGGTGAGAGCGGCGGCCCCCACCGGGAACCGCGAGTACGGCGCGTATGCACGCCCCATCGCTTCATGTGCCTTGGCGCGCAACGTTTCCCACTCCACGTCCACCATGGTTGCCCATCCTGTCACGGTGGCGGAGACGACGTTCGGTGGCCCCCACCGCGTCAGATCACAGTTGGAAAGGCAAACCTAACTTAGCATTTCGGGCCGGTACGAATCGCGAAGGAGATTAGTTCCCACGATTCCGATGGGTTTAGAGTCTGAACAAGTCGGTTCAGGTTCTCGTCGGGCCCGTACTGCGGAATCCCCCACAGGCTACAGCGGCTCGACGCGTCCACCATTGACGTTGGAGGCACAGCACTCGATGAGCAGCACGACTGAAGCCGCCCCCGCACCGGCGGGGCGCACACGGTCGCTTTACCGGGGAGATCCCGGAATGTGGTCCTGGGTTCTGCACCGGATCACAGGTGTGGCCACATTCTTCTTCCTTTTCGTCCACGTTCTGGACACGGCACTCGTCCGGGTCAACCCCGAGACCTACGACAGTGTCATCGAAACCTACAAGAACCCGATCGTCGGCCTGATGGAGCTGGCGCTCGTGGCGATGGTTCTCTACCACGCGCTCAACGGCCTGCGTGTCATGCTCGTCGACTTCTGGTCGAAGGGACCGCAGTACCAGCGCGTGATGCTCTGGACGATCCTGGCGATCTGGTTCGTGGTGATGATCCCCGCGGCCGGACGCATCTTCTACAACATGTTTGCGGGGCACTGACATGAGTGAAGCGAAGACTCTCGGAACGGCCTACGACCGTCCGGCCGGCCTCGACAACCCGCGCTCGCCGCGTCGTCAGGCCAAGAACAACTTCGAGCTCTACGCCTGGCTGTTCATGCGTCTGTCCGGCCTCGCACTGATCATCCTCGTGCTCGGCCACCTGTTCATCATGCTGATGCTCGACGACGGCGTGCACCGCATCAACTTCGCGTTCGTCGCCGGTCGCTGGTCCAGCCCGTTCTGGCAGTTCTGGGACCTGTCGATGCTGTGGCTCGCGCAGCTGCACGGCGGCAACGGTCTGCGCACCGTCATCGCCGACTACTCGCGCAAGGACTCGACCCGTTTCTGGCTCAACACGATCCTCGCAGTGTCGATGATCCTGATCATGGGCCTGGGCACCTACGTGATCTTCACATTCGACCCCAACATCGTTGCGAGCTAGGGGAGCCAAGACTTCATGCAGGAACATCGTTATGACGTGGTCATCGTCGGTGCCGGCGGCGCCGGTATGCGCGCGGCCATCGAGGCCGGCCCCCGCGCCCGCACCGCGGTTCTGACCAAGCTCTACCCGACCCGCAGCCACACCGGTGCCGCGCAGGGCGGCATGTGTGCCGCGCTGGCCAACGTCGAAGAAGACAACTGGGAATGGCACACCTTCGACACCGTCAAGGGCGGCGACTACCTCGCCGACCAGGACGCCGTCGAGATCATGGCCAAGGAAGCCATCGACGCGGTGCTGGACCTGGAGAAGATGGGTCTCCCCTTCAACCGCACCCCCGAAGGCAAGATCGACCAGCGCCGCTTCGGTGGTCACACCCGTGACCACGGCAAGGCCCCGGTCCGTCGCGCGTGCTACGCCGCCGACCGCACCGGCCACATGATCCTGCAGACGCTGTACCAGAACTGCGTCAAGCACGACGTCGAGTTCTTCAACGAGTTCTACGCGCTGGACATCGCGCTGACCGAGACCGAGGACGGTCCCGTCGCCACCGGTGTCATCGCGTACGAGCTCGCGACCGGCGAGATCCACGTCTTCCACGCGAAGTCGATCGTGTTCGCCACCGGCGGTTCGGGCCGCATGTACAAGACGACGTCCAACGCGCACACCCTCACCGGTGACGGGCTGGGCATCATCTTCCGCAAGGGCCTGCCGCTCGAGGACATGGAGTTCCACCAGTTCCATCCGACGGGACTCGCGGGCCTCGGCATCCTCATCTCCGAGGCCGTCCGCGGTGAGGGCGGCATCCTCCGCAACGCCGACGGCGAGCGGTTCATGGAACGCTACGCCCCCACCATCAAGGACCTCGCGCCCCGCGACATCGTCGCCCGGTCGATGGTGCTCGAGGTGCTCGAAGGCCGCGGCGCCGGTCCGAACAAGGACTACGTCTACATCGACGTCACGCACCTCGGCGAGGACGTCCTCGAGGAGAAGCTCCCGGACATCACCGAGTTCGCGCGCACCTACCTCGGCGTCGACCCGGTCACCGAGCTCGTCCCGGTGTACCCGACCTGCCACTACGTGATGGGTGGTATCCCCACCAACGTCCAGGGCGAGGTCCTGCGCAACAACGACGAGATCGTCAAGGGCCTGTACGCCGCCGGCGAGTGCGCCTGCGTGTCCGTGCACGGCGCCAACCGCCTCGGCACCAACTCGCTGCTCGACATCAACGTGTTCGGCCGTCGCGCCGGCATCGCTGCCGCCGAGTACGCGAACAGCACCGAGTTCGTCGAGCTGCCCGAGAACCCCGCGACCTACGTCGAGGAGTGGCTCGACCGCATCCTCCACGCGGGCGGCAAGGAGCGCGTCGCCGACATCCGTCGCGACCTGCAGCAGTCGATGGACAACAACGCGTCGGTGTTCCGCACCGAGGAGACCCTCACCAAGGCCCTCGAGGACATCCACGATCTGAAGAAGCGCTACAAGAACATCACGGTTCACGACAAGGGCAAGCGCTACAACAGCGACCTGCTCGAGGCCGTCGAGCTCGGCTTCCTGCTCGAGATGGCCGAGGTCACCGTGGTCGGCGCCCTCAACCGGAAGGAATCGCGCGGCGGCCACGCTCGCGAGGACTACCCGAATCGTGACGACGCGAACTACATGAAGCACACCATGGCGTACAAGGTGGGCCAGGATCTGATCTCCGAAATCCGCCTGGATTACAAGCCGGTGGTCCAGACCCGGTACGAGCCGATGGAGCGGAAGTACTGATGACTACTCTCGAGAAGAACGACGCCGTCGCCGCGGAACTGCCTCCGGTTCCCGAGGGCGCCGTCATGGTCACCCTCAAGATCGCCCGGTTCAACCCCGAGGACGGCAAGGGTCAGCACTGGGATTCGTTCCAGGTGCCGGCGCTGCCCAGCGACCGCATGCTCAACCTGCTGCTGTACGTGAAGGGCTACCTCGACGGAACCCTCACCTTCCGCCGCAGTTGCGCGCACGGCGTGTGTGGCTCCGACGCGATGCGGATCAACGGTGTCAACCGCCTGGCCTGCAAGATCCTCATGAAGGACATGCTGCCCAAGGACGGCAAGCCGGTGACCATCACCGTCGAGCCGATCCGCGGCCTGCCGGTCGAGAAGGACCTGGTCGTCGACATGGAGCCGTTCTTCGACGCGTTCCGTGCCGTCAAGCCGTTCCTCATCACGACGGGCAACGAGCCGACCCGCGAGCGGATCCAGTCGCAGGCCGACCGCGCCCGCTTCGACGACACCACCAAGTGCATCCTGTGCGCGTGCTGCACCACGTCGTGCCCGGTGTACTGGAGCGACGGGTCGTACTTCGGCCCCGCCGCGATCGTCAACGCGCATCGGTTCATCTTCGACTCGCGTGACGAGGGTGCCGCCGAGCGTCTCGACATCCTCAACGACAAGGACGGCGTGTGGCGCTGCCGCACCACCTTCAACTGCACCGACGCGTGCCCCCGTGGCATCCAGGTGACGAAGGCGATCCAGGAGGTCAAGCGCGCGCTGCTGTTCGCTCGCTGACCCTCCCTGTCACAGGGAACTGCAACACGGAACGCGGGTCCGGCCCTTCGGGGGCCGGGCCCGCGTTCTGCGTTTCCGCGACGCTGTTCCGCCGGGCGGACTCAGCCGGGTACGACCACACCGCGGCCGAGGATGGTGCCTTCCCGCAGCCGCCGGTACGCCTCGGGCCCCTCGTCGAGAGTGAACGTCTCGGTGTGGATCTCGAGTCTGCCGGCGCGGGCGAGGGCGATCACCTCCATCAGCTCGGTGCGGGACCCCCAGTACGGCGTCACGACGGAGGCACCGAACGGTACGAGGAAGAACCCGACCTTCGCATGCGCGCCGGCGTGGATTCCGACGATCGAGATGTGCCCGTCGATCGCGACGACCTGCTGCGCCATGTCGATCGTCGACTGCGCGCCGACGAAGTCGAACACCGCGGTGGCGCCCTGCCCGCCGGTCAGTTCGCGGATCGCGGCGGCCGCACTCGCATCGGACCGGATCGCCACGTCGGCGCCCACCGTGCGGGCCAGTTCGAGACGGTCGTCGTCGACGTCCAGTGCAACGACCCGGGCCGCGCCGATCGCCCGCAGGATCTGGATCCCGACGTGACCGAGCCCGCCCACACCGACCACCACCGCGGTGGATCCGGGGCCCAGCAGCGGCAGCACCCGGTTGATCGCGTGGTACGGGGTCAGACCGGCGTCGGTCAGCGGAGCCGCCGCGACCGGGTCGAGATCACCGATGGGCACGAGGTGCCGGGCCGAATCGACGATCATGTATTCGGCCATGGAACCGGGAGAACCGAGCCCCGGCGGGGTGATCCCGAGGTCGGCGGCGCGCGTGCAGTAGTTCTCGTGGCCACGAGCGCAGGCGTGACAGGAACCGCAGCCCCACGGCCCGTACACGGCGACCGTGTCCCCGACCGCGACGCCGTCGACGCCCGCGCCGAGTTCGGCGACCGTGCCGACCCCCTCGTGGCCCAGCGTCAGCGGAAGCCCGTAGACGTATCCGTCCGCGGGCAGGTCCATCACGAAGATGTCGGAGTGGCACAGACCCGCGGCGGTGACCTTCAGCAGCACCTCCCCCGGGCCGGGGGACGGTGTGGGGATCTCGACGACGACCGGCTCCGCACCGATCTCGGTGTACTGAACGGCTTTCATGGACCCGACAGTACGGCCGATCCGCCACCGCGTCAGCCGATGTAACCGAATCGAATGATCTTGTTCACCGAAACCCGGTCCGTTCTGGGCGAACCGCGGTTATCGTGGAGGCGACGAACGGAGTCCCCGTGTCCGACAATCGCTCTCGATCTGCCTGCGCCCGGATCGTTGCCCTCGTCGCGTTCCTGTGCGCCGCCGTCACGGTCGCCCTGCCTCCGGCCGCGACCGCCGATACTCCCCTGTGCGCGTGGCGGTTCATGTCGAACGAGACGGTGCTGAACGTCGCGTTTCCGGACGTGAACGCCACCTACTGGGTCCTGCCCTATGCGCTGGGGCCGGGCGACTCGATCGAACTGTCCGGCACCTACCCGTACGCCCGGTACTTCTCGCTCAACACCTACGGCACGAACTTCGACACCGTGGATACGTTGCGCGACAACCAGATCGACCCCGACCCTGGCAGCAGCAATCCGTTCACGGACGCGTCGGCACGGACCCTCCCCCCTGTGCAACGCCAATGGCACGCCACCATCGTCACCGGCCCGGCCGACCACGCGCGCAACGAGATTCAGGCTCTGCCGGCCGGTCAGAGCACCCCGGTGGGTTTCCTGATCATCCGCGTCTACGTGCCCGACGACGCCGCCTCCCCCAGCGGCGGTGTGCCCCTGCCCGAGGCGACGATGCGGGTCGGTGGGGCGACCGTTCCGCGGCAGCCGTGCGAGCAGCCGTTCGACCCGAACTCCTACACGGGACCCGTCTCGCAGCTCGCGCAGGCAGGTTTCGATCAGGTCATCGCCGGTGCCGCGAGCGGCGCGTTCCCCGGCGACACACCGGAGACGGTGTTCGTGAACCCGGCCAGCTCGTCCGGTCTGTTTCCCAACGGGGACAACAAGTATCTCGGAACGGCACTGACCTACCAGCCGGGCAGGATCGTGGTCGTCCGCGGGAAGGCGCCGCTGTTCCCGGACACCCGCGCGGGTGTCCCGGCGACCGACCCGGATCAGCAGGTGCGGTATTGGTCGCTGTGCCAGAACGATCGGGTCTCGCCCTATCCGGTGGTGGCGTGCGGGGCCGACTTCGAGACCGCGCTCGACGAATCGGGCTACTACACCTACGCGGTCGCCGCGCCCGCCGATCTCACCTCGGTCGCCGATCCGACCGTGACGGTGCTGCCGTGGGGCGATACGACGGTACCGAAGAAGGTGCTGTTCCTGCGCTACATGCTGCCGACGCCGGCGTTCTACCCGCAGTCCATCCAGGCGTCCCAGGCGACCGGAGCCGACCCCGCGACGGTGATGGGACCGTACTATCCGACCGCCGTGTACTGCTCCGCGACGACCTTCGTCGCGGGAGGCTACGAGGCGTGCCAGGACGAGGCGGCGGGCTGATCCGCCGGCCCCTCGACTTCGCCGGTCATCTCCGGGCGCGTCGGCGCGACCCGAGCAGCGCGCCACCCAGAATGCCCGCGCCGAGGAGCGCGATGCTCCCCCGCACCCCGGGACCCTGGTGCACCTCGAGCCGCGGAGTGATCGTCGCCGATTCCGGCGCGGGCACGTGCGCCAAGGCCAGATTCTCCTTCTTCGACGCCGCCCACGCCGTACACAACAGCAGCAGCTTCGCCGTCAGGTTGGAGAAGATGAGCAGACCGAGGATCGGGCCGAAGGCGACGCCGGCGGGCCCGTTCAGCACGATCTCGAGATAGATCGACCCGGCCTGCTTGAGCACTTCGAATCCGATCGCGGCGATCAGACCGGCCTGCGCGGCGCTACGAAAGGTGACCGGTTCGCGGGGCAGCCGCGCGATCACCCACGTGAACACCGCCCAGGTCGCGCCCAGCGCGAAGACCAGCGCGGCGATCCGCAACGCGACGCCGATCCCGAGGAGGTTCTCCATGTTCAGCAGCGTGACGAGCCTGGACATGATCGGGCCGCTGCTCAGCGCCGACAACCCGAGCGAGACGAGCATGGCGAGACCGAGACCCAGCAGCGACGCCCCGTCCCGCAGTTTGGAGACCACGAAGTTGCCCTTGTCGCGCGGGTGGTCCCACATCGCGGTGAGGCCGTCACGCACGTTCGCCATCCAGCCGAGTCCCGCGTACGACGCGGTGAGCAGCCCGATCACGCCGACGGCGCCGCGCGAGTTGATCGCCGACGCGATCAGACTCTGCACGGTGTCACCGAGTTGCCCGGGGATGTTCTCGGCGATCGCGTCCTGGATCTGCTCGATCATCTCGGGTCGGCCGGCGAGCACGAAACCGGCGATCGAGAACGCCACCATGAGGATCGGCACGAGAGCCAGCACCGTGAAGTACGTGATACCGGCGGCGTAGTAGTCGCCTTTGTGCTCCTGGTAGCGCAGCCCGGTCCGGATCGTGTGGTCGAGCCAGGGATGGGCGGCACGCTGCCGATCGAGGAAACCGGGTTTCTTCTCGTCGCTCGCGCCGGCCATCCGTGACGCTCCTTCTACTTGCGGGGCAGGAATCCCACCTTGTCATAGACCTGGGCAAGTGTCCGGGAAGCGACGTCGCGCGCACGGTCCGCGCCGTTCGACAGGATCTTGAGCAGTTCGGTTTCGTCGGACAGGTACTCGTCGACCTTCGCCCGCAGCGGCGTCACGAACTCGGTGAGCACCGCGGCGGTGTCGTTCTTCAGATCGCCGTAGCCCTTGCCCTCGTATCCGGCGACGAGATCGTCGATGTCGCGGCCGGAGAGCGCCGACTGGATGGTGAGCAGGTTGCTCACGCCGGGCTTGGCCTCGCGGTCGAAGCGGATCTCCCGTTCGTTGTCGGTGACGGCCGACCTGATCTTCTTCGCGGACACCTTCGGGTCGTCGAGCAGGTTGATCAGGCCGGCCGCGGTCTCGGCCGACTTGCTCATCTTCGACGTCGGGTCCTGCAGGTCGTAGATCTTCGCGGTGCCCTTGACGATGTGCGGCTCGGGGACGACGAAGGTCTTGCCGTAGCGCTTGTTGAAACGCTGCGCGAGGTCGCGGGTCAATTCGAGGTGCTGGCGCTGATCCTCGCCGACCGGGACCTTCTGCGCGCGGTAGAGCAGGATGTCCGCGGCCATGAGCATCGGGTAGGTGAACAGGCCGACCCCGGCGTGCTCGGTGCCCTGCTTCGCGGACTTGTCCTTGAACTGCGTCATCCGGCTGGCCTCACCGAAGCCGGTCATGCAGGTCAGCACCCAGGACAGTTCGACGTGCTCGGGCACGTGGCTCTGCACGAACAGCACCGACTTCTCGGGGTCGATGCCCACGGCCAGGAGCTGCGCCGCCGAGACCAGCACCCGCTTGCGCAGCTCCTTCGGATTCTGCGGCACGGTGATCGCGTGCAGGTCGGGAATGAAGTAGTAGGCGTCGAACTCGTCCTGCATCGGAACCCACTGCTGCAGCGCACCGAGGAAGTTCCCGAGATGGAAGGAATCCGAGGTGGGCTGAATGCCGGACAGCACCCGAGGCCGGGCGGTCGGCGCGGTGGCGTTCTGATCTGCAGTGCTCGACATGCTCTCGATACTGTCACGCACCGGGTTCGGCGCTGCGACCGAGGTCGCCGTGTCCGGCCGCGGCGAATCGCTCGGCCACGGCGTCGGCGTGCTGCGGCGGAACCTGCAGGATCACCCGCAGCGGGATCTGCCCGAGCACCGCGACGAACCACGCCAGCTGGTCCGGTTCTCCTGTGAGCAGTTCGTGTGCGTCGAATACCAGTACCGACGGCGCGGCGGCCTCGCAGACCTCGGACAGGCACTCGTCGAACGCGTCCTTGTTCGCACCGAAGTAGTACGGGAACTGCAGCGCCGCGGCGAACTCGTCGAACAGCTGCCGGAGGGTCGTCATCTTCCGGCCGCGCAGGTGCACGACGCGCCCGTCCTGCCGCAGTTGTTCCTCGAGGTCCGCTGCCCCGGATCGGGTGGTCTCGAGCAGGGTCAGGTCGGCTCGCATCAGCACATCCTCGTGAACGACTCGTAGTGGTCGGCGGTGTACCACGCCGATCCGTCCGCACCGGTGACGATGCGTTCGGCGTCGCGGCTGCGCCCGGGCTTCTTCCGGTTGACGTCCCATTCCTGGTAGGCCGCCGGTCGCCCGTCGTCGCCGACGGTGGGCAGCTCGCCCTCGTAGTTGCCGAACCGGCGACCGCCCTGGGTGCCCGGGGCGTCGTCCGGTGGCCAGTCCCCCGCGTCGATGAGCTCGAGGGTGTCCCAGACGTAGTCGGGGATCGGACCTTCCGGCTCGCAGGTGACGGTGTCGCCGTTCGGCTGTGCCGTCCCGGACGGCTGTGCTGTCGAGGAGGGAACGGACAGCAGCGGCGCGACGGTCGTGCCGGTGTCGGTGCCCGCGGATCCGCAGGCCGTGACGAACAGGGCGACGATCGCGGACAGCAGCGCGAGCAGGGCCGCCTTGCAGTGCCGGTTCACCCGGTGCCGGATCATCGGAATTCGACCGTCACCGGCGCGTGGTCCGACCAGCGTTCGGCATATGTCGCGGCCCGTTCGACGCGGGCCGCGGTCACCCGGTCGGCGAGTGCCGGGGTCACCAGGTGGTAGTCGATCCGCCAGCCCGCGTCGGTGTCGAAGGCCTTGCCCCGGTACGACCACCACGAGTACGGGCCGGGGACATCGCCGTGGTGCTCGCGCACGACATCGCGCCACTGACCGGTCGCGAGGAGATCGCCGACCCATTCGCGTTCGTGCGGCAGGAACCCGGACTTGCGGATGTTGCCCTTCCAGTTCTTGATGTCCCGTTCCGTGTGCGCGATGTTCCAGTCGCCGCACACGAGCATGTGCCGGTCCGCCTCGACGACCTCGGCGGCGCGGTCCCCCAGGTAGGCGGCGAGCGACTTCATGAAGCGCTCCTTCTCGTCCTGCTTCGGGGTTTCCGCTTCGCCGGTCGGCAGGTAGAGGCTCCCGACCGTCAGGTCGCCGAAGTCGGCCTCGAGGTAGCGGCCGGTGTCGGCGAAGCTCTCGTCGCCGAAGCCGACGCGGACGGCGTCCGCGGGAACCCGGGACATGATCGCGACACCGGCCCGGCCCTTCGCGGAGGATTCGGCGCCGACGACCTGCCATCCGGCGGCGAGGGCGGGCGCGATCGCCGCGTGGAACTGCTTCTCGGTCGCGCGGACCTCCTGCAGGCACACGATGTCCGCGGCCGACCCCGCGAGCCATTCGAGCAGGCCCTTGGTGGCCGCGGCGCGCACGCCGTTGACGTTGACGGTGGTGATGATGCGAGGCACGCCGGTCACCGTATCCGACGCAGTCGACGGATCCGGTCCGGTGGGAGGGTGTCGAGGCGGACGGAGAATGTGAGGACCGCGACCCCTGCGAGCGCGAGTACGGCTCCGACCGCGGCGGGCGCCGTATAGCCGAACCCGGCGGCGATGACGAGGCCACCCAGCCACGCGCCCAGCGCATTCGCGGCATTGAGCGCGGCGTGGTTCAGGGACGCGGCGAGGGATTGGGCGTCGGCGGCGACGTCCATGAGGCGGGTCTGCAGCCCCGGGATCAGTGAGGCGTTGGTCGCGCCGATGAGGAATAGCAGCACGAACGCCGCGACCGGATGGTGAGCGCCGGCGACGAACAGGCCGAGCAGCGCGGCGTAGACGAGCATGCCGCCGATCAGGCCGGGAATCAGCGCACGGTCGGCGATGCGACCGCCGGCGAGACTGCCCGCAACCATGCCCGCGCCGTACACGGCCAGCCCGATCGGGACCGTCGAGCGGGCGACGCCGGTGACGTCGGTGAGGGTGGTCGCCAGGTAGGTGTAGACGGCGAAGCACCCGGCGAAACCGACGGTCGCGACGATCAACGTAAGCCACACCTGCCGTCGCCGCAGCGCACCGAGTTCGGTGATCGGGTTGGTGGCGGGCATCGAGACCTTCGGTATCCAGGCGGTGATGGCCGCGACGGTCGCGGCGCCGATGACGACCACGAGGCCGAACGCCGTCCGCCAGCCGAGGGCCTGCCCGAGCCACGACGCAGCGGGCACACCGACGACGTTGGCGACGGACAGGCCCAGCATCACCTGGGCGACGGCCCGGGCGCGGCGCCGGGGACCGGCGAGGTGCGCGGCGACCAGCGCGGCCACCCCGAAGTAGGCCCCGTGCGGCAGGCCGGCGAGGAAACGGGCCGCGACGAGGAGCCCGTAGCCCGAGGCCGTGACCGAGGCGGCGTTGCCGAGCGTGAAGACCGCCATCAGGGCGGCGAGCAGCGTCTTACGGGGCATTCGGGCGGCGAGCACCGCGAACAGCGGTGCGCCGACGACGACGCCGAGCGCATACGCGGAGATGGTGTGGCCGGCGGTGGGCTCGGTGATACCGAGGTCGGCGGCGATTTCGGGGAGCAGTCCCATCGCGACGTATTCGGTGGTGCCGATTCCGAAGCCACCCAGCGCCAGCGCGAACACCGCGAGGGCGCGGCTGCGGACGGTTCCGGACCCGGTGGGTGGGTGCGCGATGTCGGTGAGAGTCACGGGTGTCCATTGTCCCGTGCGCGGCGGCGAGGTCACCGGTGCGGCCCCGTGACTTCACTCACCCGGCACTCACCCCGGAACTTCGGGTGGGCAAACAGCTGCAGCCTCTTGGCAATCGCCGAAATGCCCTTAAACTGTTGACGAAACAAGAACTGATTCCTGTCCGGTTCACCGAGATCGTCGGTTCGAGCCGAAACCGAAAGGGCAACGCATGGCCGACGCGCTCGATGAATTCTTTGTCGAGGACGTCGAGCGCAGCGACGGCTCCGGCTCGAAGTCGCTCAATCTCGACAACAATCCGACGGTCCTTCTGGTGTGGGCCGCCAACAGTTTCAACCGGAGCGCCTCCCGGCACTACCAGAACAAATTCGGCATCAGCGCGATGGAATGGCGAATGCTGGTGATGCTGTGCAAGGAACCGGATGTCCCGGTGACCGCGGCCAGCCCCGCGGTCGGCTACGACAAGGGTGCCGTGAGCCGCGCGTTGAGCAAGCTCGAGAAGCTCGGCCTGGCCGAGGCGATAGCGAACGGCACGAATCCGCGGAGCCGCCTGTGGCATCTGACGCCGGAGGGATACGAGCTCCACGACCGCATGCTCGAGGATGTGCTCGCTCGCCAGAAGCAGGTGCTGTCGGGCTTCACACCGCGGGAGATCAAGAAGTTCAACGAAATGCTGCGGCGCTTCCGCGAGAACCTGGACGGGCTGAGCGAATAGACGGACCGCCGAAAAGCAGATCGGCCCGGGCACCGTATCGGTACCCGGGCCGAGCAGTGCTCGCCGGCGGCTCAGCGCCGAATCGCGTTCGGCACCACGCCGTCCGGCTTCGAGACGAACGAACCCGTGATGTCGAGCTGCGGACCCATCCAGTCCATCGCCCGGGCCTGGAAGTTGTTGATGGCGTGGGTCTGCGTGGCCATCAGGTCCGTGAGGTACCGCCCGAACGGCCGGGTGTTGTAGATACCGGTGCCACCCGCGACGCGGTACAGCTCGGTGCCGTACCGGGCGGCGCGCGCGGGGATGTACGCCGACTGGAACCGGAACTCCTCGAGCCGCTCGGGCGAAACCGCGGCACCGCCGGTCGCTTCGGCGATCACCGCACCGTAGTTCGCGTACAGCCGTCCCTTCGCCTCCGAGATGAACGAGTACGCCTCGGCGAGTGCGAGGGCAGCAGCAGGATCGACACCCTTGCGTCCCTTGCTCCGGATGAAGTCGGCCAGGGCGTCGGCCATGCCCTTCAGTGCGCCGAGCGCGGTGGGAGCCTGGGTGGCGCGGGAGAAGACCTGGAAGAACGGGAGCTTGAACAGCAGCCCGTCGTTGAGCGCGAGCCCCGGTGCCGTTCCGTCGTGCACCTCGTTCCAGGTCAGGCTGCGGTGGTCGGGGACGAAGGCGTTCTCGACCACGATGTCGTTGCTACCCGTAGCGCGCAGGCCCGAGACGTCCCAGTTGTGGACGATCTCGTAGTCCTTGCGCGGGAGCAGCAGCACGTGGCTGCCCAGCGGTCCGGGTCCGGGGGTCGGCTCGCCTTCGACGTTCGCGCCGAGCAGCGCCCATTCGCAGTAGTCGCTGCCCGACGAGAACGACCAGCGGCCGGACAGGAGGTAGCCGCCGTCCACCCGCTTCGCGGTCTGCGGCGCGTACGGCGAACTGACCAGCGTGGTGTGGTCCGTCGACCAGACGTCCGACTGGGCACGCTCGTCGAAGAAGCCGAGGTGGAAGTGGTGGATGGCGACCACGCCCAGGACCCAGCCGACGGACGGATCTCCCTCCGCGAGAATCGAAGTCACCTCGAACGATTCGATCGGCGACAGTTCGAAACCGCCGTGGGAACGCGGCTGCAGCATCTGGAAGAACCCTGCCCGCTGCATGTCCTCGATCGTCTCCGGCAGGATGCGGTCCTGCTGCGCCTGGCGTGCCGCGCGCTCCTTCAGCGTCGGAACGAGGTCGCGGGCACGTTGCACCAGCGGCGAGGACGTGAAGTCGCCGACCAGGAATTCGTGGATCCGGCCGATCGGGTCGTCCCAGACGAAGGATGCGGTGCGTGGTGCGAGGGTCTCGGTCATTGCTCGGTCCTTTCTGTGGCCACCGTCGGTCACGCTGACCGGTTCGACGGGTGGCTGCGCGTCGTCACCGACGACGGTGCGGGCTTACTGTTCGGCGGTTACGAGGTCGACTTCGCAGGCGCGGTCGCGGAGCGTGGCGTCCGCGCGCAACCGGTGTTTCGCGACCTTTCCGGTGGGGGTGAGAGGCATGTCGTCGGTGAACACGACGTAGCGCGGTCGCTTGATCCGGGCCAGTCGTGTGCTGCAGAAGTCGGCGACTTCCTGTTCTGTCAGTTGCGAATCCGTTCGCCTGGTCACCACGAGCAGGATGTCGTCGTCACCCATTTCGGAGGGCACGCCGACAGCCGCGGCGAGCACGATCTCCGGATGCTCGGCAACGACCCGGTCGAGTTCGGCGCCGGAGATGTTCTCCCCGCGCCGGCGGATGATGTCCTTCTTGCGGGCGACGAAGTAGAACCACCCGTCCTCGTCGCGGCGGACGAGGTCGCCGGTCTTGAACCAGCCGCCGTCGAAGGAATCGGCGGTCTGCTCGGGTTCACGGAAGTAGCCGAGCATCACGATGGGCGTGTTCACCCACAGTTCGCCGACCGTTCCGTCGGGGACGTCGGCGCCGTTGTCGTCGACGATCCGGCACTTGGCCCACGGCCGCGCGGGATCGGGATGCCGGCACAACCGGCCCATGCTGCCCTTCGGAGTCTCGCCGTCGTAGGGGGTGCTCAGGATGCCGGGGATCTCCGTCATGCCGTAGCCGCCCACCAGGTGCGGCACACCGAACCGGTCGCGGAAGGCCTGCATGCTCGCCTGCCGGATCCCGTAGATCTTGCGCAGCCCGTGCTCGGAAACGTACTCGCTCTCGGGTCGGTTGAGCAGGATCGCGCTGATCGCCTCGATCATGTTGACCTGCGTCGCGCACAGCGTCGTCACGGTCGTCCAGAAGTTCGACGCCGAGAACTTCGGCTCCACCAGCAGCGTCGCGCCCGCGGCGAGCGCGCCCGCCACCGAGTAGAGCAGTCCGTTGACGTGGAAGAGCGGAAGGATCGCCAGGACCCGGTCGTGCGGCTGCAGCTGCACCCGTTCCACGAAGCTCTCCCCCGCGGCGATCACGCTCTGCTGAGAGTGCAGGACGCCCTTGGGGAAACCGGTGGTTCCGGAGGTGTAGATCATCACGCACGGCGCCTCCGGGTCGCCACCGAGCGTCATCGGCTCTGCGGTGAGCAGGTGCTCGCCGAGCCGTTCGATCCAGACGTCCTCGTCGACCTCGGCGCGCGCCGCCTCGGCGGTCGCTGCGGCGACCTCGTCGCAGAGGACGGCCCGGGCACCCGACTGGCGCAGGACGTAGGCCGCCTCCTCCACCTTGAAATCCGGGTTGACGGGGACGAACACGGCACCGAGCCCCGCGGCGGCGAGCAACGCGAGCACGTGCCAGTCGCTGTTGCGGCCCATGACGAGCACGCGGTCGCCGGCGACGACACCGCGGCCGTGCAGGTAGGCGGCCAGACGGCCGGCCGCGTCCAGGGCCTGCGCCCAGGACCGGGACCGCTCGCCGCACACGAGCATCTCGCGCCCGGAATCGGTCTCGGCGCGGCTGCGGACGAGATCGGCCAGGGTTCCGTCGTGCTCGCGATAGAGCGCCAGCACCTCGGCCGAGGAGTACCGATCGGTCGACGCGGCGGTCATGCCTGCGTCTCCTCGGGTGCCGAGTACGGGATGCCTTCCCGGGTGAGCTGCCAGATCTTCCGCGCGGAGGGCTCGTTGAACTCCTCGACCACGTGACCGAGCAGACCGCCGGCGCGCGAGACCACGGCCATGCCGCGGCCCGCCTTCAGCGGGATTCCGATCTCCAGGAACAGCGCGGCGATCATGCCGGTGGCGTTGATGGTCAGGTGCCGGCCACCGCGGGCGGCGTCGACCTCGCGGCTCAGCGTCAGGAGCAGATCGACGTAGCGGCCCTTGAGCCCGTTCTCCTCGGCGACACGCAGCAGCTTGATCGAGCGCGGATCGTCCGGCTTGTGCAGGCGGTGCCCGAATCCCGGGACCGGCCGCTTGGTGCCGACATACTCCTCGGCGACCCGCTTGCAGTACACGTCCGGGTCCTCACCGCTGCGGATGCCTTCGGCGAGGATTTCCGCGCAGCCTTCCATGGTGCCGGCGAAGACCGGGCCGACGGAGAGCAGACCGGCGGCCATCGCGACCTGCACGTCGTCGGGGACGCTGTCCGCGACCAGGCGGGTGACGATCGAGGTCGGGACCCAGCCGTGTTCCATCAAGGTGACCAGGCAGGCGTCGAGGACACGCGCCTCGGCGGTGGACGGCATCCGCCCGACGGACAGGAAGTAGATCATCTCGGTGAAGGTGCGCTCGCCGATGAGCTCCTCGCACAGGTCCTTGCCGCGGACGGTGACCGACTTCTCGTCGGAGGTCGCGATGTGTGTCACTGCCTGGGTCACTTGACTTCTCCCGTGTTCGT
Source organism: Rhodococcus sp. NPDC003383 (assembly GCF_053589115.1). Taxonomy (NCBI): domain Bacteria; kingdom Bacillati; phylum Actinomycetota; class Actinomycetes; order Mycobacteriales; family Nocardiaceae; genus Rhodococcus; species Rhodococcus sp. NPDC003383. Next base: position 163,476 of record NZ_JBSFRG010000006.1, read on the forward strand.
CGCGGCTGCGCCGTCGACCAGTTCGTCATGGTGCGCGTCGAGCGCCGGAGCCTCGGTGCCGAAGCCTGCCCGGGCACCGTTGATGCTCAGCGGCAGTCCGGTGAGCTTGAGCCGCTCGTCGTCGGTGTCGAGGATCATCTGCATCGCCGCGGTCTGCGGGTGCTCGAGGACCTGCGGGATCGAATTGATCGGTGCGCAGGGCACTCCCGCCGCCTCGAGGCGCTCGATCCACTCCGCGACGGTGGCACCGGCGACGATCTCGGAGATCAGCGGCAGGAGCGTGGGACGGTTCTCCGTGCGGGCCGCGTTGGTCGTGAAGCGCGGATCTTCGGGCCACTCCGGATGGCCCAGTGCCCCGGCCAGTTTGGCGAACAGTCGGTCGTTGCCGGCCGCGATGATGAACGGGCCGTCCGACGCCTCGAACGCCCCGTAGGGCGTGAGCGAGTTGTGGCCGGTGCCCACGCGCGGCGGAATCTTGCCCGTGGCACCGTAATCGGCGATGTGGCGACCTGCCCAGTTGACGGCGGTCTCCAGCAGGGAGGTCTTGACCTCGCTGCCCAGTCCGGTGACCTGACGCTGCAGGAGTGCCGAGAGCACACCGATGACCGACCACATGCCGGTGCCGAGGTCGACCACCGAGGGGCCGACCCGCGAGGGCGGTCCGCTCGGGTCACCGTTGATGGCGACCATGCCCGAAAAGGCCTGCAGGAGAGGCTCGTAGCCGGGACGGTCGGCCATCGGGCCGGCGTGACCGAAGGCCGACATCCCGCAGTAGATCAGCCGCGGGTTCACGGCCATGAGCGTGTCGGCGTCGGCCTTGAGCTTCTTGTCGACGCCGGGGCGCAGGTTGTGGACGAAGACGTCGGCATCGCGGATGAGATCGAGGAACGCCTTGTAGTCGTTCTCGTCATCGAGGGAGAGAACCACGGACTTCTTGTTGCGGTTCATCATGTGGAAGCTCACCGAGCTGTCCCCCACGAACGGCGGGCCCCATCCGCGGGCGTCGTCACCGCCGGGCTTCTCGACCTTGACGACGTCGGCGCCCAGGTCACCGAGGATCAACGAAGCGTACGGAGCGGCCAGGTTCTGGCCCATCTCCACGACTTTCAGTCCCGGAAGCATTCCGAGCGGACTTCCCGCTTCCTTGCTCTGCTGAATCTCCACAGCTTCCTCCTACGACTTGCGGCCCGGGCGCCGACGCATTGCACGACCCCGTCACAAGTTGTTGTTTTGTCAACACGCATCTTGTCGAGAGAGTTGTTGAGTTGTCAACACCACATTTGCGATGGATGTGGCTCGACGCCACAGGGTCGGCCCTTCCGCAGGCCTGCCGGAAAACGGCACGCCGGCGCCGGCGACGGGACCCGAGGTCCACGCCGCCGACGCCGGCCGTGCTTCGTGAACTGCCGCTGCACTCAGTGGGTGGGCAGCGGCTCCTTGGAGCGCTCGGGGATGAGGAACGCGGCGATCAGGCTGAGCAGGGCCATGCCCATCAGGTACGGAGCGACTGCCATGACCGAGCCGAAGCTCTTGGTCAGCGCCTCGGCGATCGTGGGAGCGAAGGCTCCACCGAGCACGGCACCGACCGCATAGGACAGCGACACCCCGGAGAGCCGGATCTTCGCCGGGAACATCTCGGCGAACAGAGCCGACTGCGGTCCGTAGGTCAGACCCAGCGGCGCCGCCAGCGTCAGCAGCGCCACGCCGGTACCGAGCTCGGAACCCCCGCTGAGGAGCCAGAACTGCGGCACGAGCATCACGAACAGCAGGAAGTAGCCCGTGCGGTAGACGACCCGGCGACCGGCGCGATCACTCCACCACGCCCCGAGGTAGGTGCACGCGATCCACACCGCGCTGGCCGCGACGAGCCACATCAGCACGTGGTTGCGGGGCAGGTCGTGTGTCTTGGTGGAGTACGCGAGAACGAAACCACCGACGATCATGTACCCGGCGGCGATGTTGCCCACGAGCGTGCCGGCCGCGAGGAAGACCTTGCCGGAGTGGTTGCCGAGAAGCTCCCGCAGCGGGGTCTTCGCCGTGGCGTTCGATTCCTCGAGCTGCGCGAAGATCGGCGACTCGGAAACCCTGGACCGCACGAAGTGACCCACGAGGACCAGCACCACCGAGAACAGGAACGGCAGACGCCAGCCCCAGGAGTCGAACGCTTCCTTGCCCAGCACGCCGTTGAGGACGGCCATCACGATGATCGCCAGCATCATGCCGAGCGGCATGCCCATCTGGGGGAAGGAGCCCATGCGCCCGCGGCGACCGGGTTCGGCGTGCTCGACGGCGAGCATCGCCGCGCCACCCCACTCGCCGCCCGCGGAGAGCCCCTGGAGGCACCGCAGCAGAATGAGCAAGATCGGAGCCGCGATACCGATCGACGCGGCCGTCGGCAGCAGACCGACCAGGACGGTCGATACACCCATCAGGGCCAGCGTGAGCACCAGCACGAGGCGGCGGCCGTAACGGTCACCGAGGTATCCGCTGATGATCGCCCCGAGTGGCCGGAACACGAAACTCACGCCGGTGGTCGCCAGCGCGGTGAGCTGGCTCCACTCGCCGAGACCGCTGAAGAACAGATTGCCGAAGAGCAGGGCAGCGACCTGCGCGTAGACAAGAAAGTCGTACCACTCGACCGTGGTGCCGACGAGCGTCGCATACGCGACGCGTCGCCGTTCCCGGTCCATGCCTGCCGGCGCAGTGCTACCCGCCGACGCGAAAGCTTCGGCGAGTTCAGGAGTCCGATTCGCTCCCATAGGAGTCCTCTCGACAGAGTCGTTTATGAAAGCCACTGCCCGCAATCCGGTTTCAACGGAGCGCCGGCCCCAGGGCGGGACTGCGCTCACGGAATCGGTTCGGCGGAGTCCGGTGACCTGGACCACAACGGTGACGGAAGACTCTTGACTTGTCAACACGCTCTCCCGCGAAGTCGCGTCCGTCCTCGGATTTCCGGGGAGTTGTTGACAAATCATCAAACTCTGGACACACTTCGACCGTCTGTTGACAAAACAACAACTACGGTCGAATGTGACCTCGAGCACGGTCACACACGACCGACGGGAGAAAGTGCAGACGGATGACTGTCACCGACGAGAAGCCCACCGCCGCCGCCGCACAGTGCCCCGTGACCAGCGGATTCAAGCCGTTCGATCACGACGGCACCTACGAGTTCTTCCTCGGCGCCCGCCGCGAGGCACCGGTCTTCTACAACGCCGAGACCGACTACTGGGTGGTGACCAGGCGCGAGGACGTCCTCGCGGTGTTCAAGGACGCCGACCGGTTCTCGGCCGCGAACGTGCTGTCCTCGGTCAAGCCGTACCCCGAGGAGCTCACCCGGTTCCTCGCGGACAACAACTTCACGGTGGAGCCGGTGCAGTCCAACACCGACCGCCCCCGGCACTCCCGGATCCGGCAGAGTGCGGGCCAGTTCCTGAACCCCAAGCGCTACCGCGACTTCGAACCCCGCGTCCGCGCTCTGGTCCAGGAGTACGTCGAAGGCCTGCGCGAGAAGGTCGCACGCGGTGAGGACGAGGTCGACATCGTCGCCGAACTGACCCACGAGATGCCCGCGCGCGTGGTGTTCATGCTGCTCGGCGTCGACGACGTGGACCCGCTGCAGATCAAGCGCTGGGCGCTCAACCGCGCCACCATGATCTGGGGCAAGCTCACCGACCAGGAAATGATCGACGCCGGCCACGAGCTGAACAACTTCTTCCAGTTCTGCCGGGAGATCGTCGAGGACCGCAAGGTCGACCCGCGCGACGACTACCCCAGCAAGCTGCTGGAACTGCGTGACGGCGACGACAGCGTGCTAACCGAGAACGAGATCATCTGCCTCGTCTTCGCGCTGCTGCTGGCCGGTCACGAGGCCGTCACCAACGGCCTGACCATCAGCGTCCTCACTCTGCTCGAGCATCGTGAGGCCTGGGAGGAACTGGTCGCGGACCCCTCGCTGATTCCCCGCGCGATCGAAGAGGTCCTGCGGCACAGCACGCCCGTCATGACCTGGCGGCGTACCGCGCTCGAGGACGTCGAACTGAGCGGCGTGACCATCCCGGCCGGCGGCAAGATCCTGCTCAGCCTGGCCTCGGCGAATCACGACGAGGCCCGGTTCGAACGTCCCGAGGTCTTCGACATCCACCGCCGCAACTCCCGTGAACACCTGTCCTTCGGATACGGCATCCACGTGTGCATGGGAGCACCCCTCGCACGCGCCGAACTGAAGATCGTGCTCGAAGAACTCGTCAACGCCTTCCCCGGCATGAGCCTGGTGAAGGGACAACAACTCGAATGGACCAGGACGATGGCCCACCGCGGCCCCCAGAGTCTGAAGGTCCGCCTTGGAGGTTCCGAAAATGGCTGAGGTCACCTGGATCGCCGACGGCGAGCGCATCACCGCGGATGTCGCCGACGGCATCAACCTGATGGAAGCAGCCGTCGCCAACGGCGTCCCCGGCATCGTCGGCGAATGCGGCGGCGGAATGATGTGCGCCACCTGCCACGTCTACGTCGAGTCGGACCACCGGACCGGTGAACCCACCCCGGTCGAGGCCGACCTGCTGGACTTCGCCGAGGTCCCCCGCCGCGACACCAGCCGGCTGAGCTGCCAGATCGTTGCCCGGCCCGAGCTCGACGGCATCACCGTCGAAGTGCCCTCCGCCTGGTGAGCACAGCCATGAGCCACGGAACCGTGATCGTCGGCGCCGGACAGGCCGGCCACACCGCCGCCATGCAGTTGCGGGCCGCCGGATACGAGGCCCCGGTCACCGTCATCGGCGACGAGCCGGCCGCCCCCTACCAGCGTCCTCCGCTGTCCAAGCGCTACCTGCTGCGCGAGGCCCAGCCCGAGCACCTGGCACTCGGCGGCCGTGCCCGGGGACCGCAGATCGACCTGCGCACCGGCGAACGCGTGGCCCGCATCGACGTCGACCGGCGCCTCGTCGTCTCCGACGCCGGCACCAGCTTCCGCTACGACCATCTCGTGCTGGCCACCGGCACCCGGGCCCGGAGGCTCCCCGAGGCGCTGGTGGGCGGACTCGCCGGTGTGCACGTGCTCCGGACCCTCGCCGACGCCGACACCCTGGCCGGCGCCCTCGACGACGCGAAGTCGGTGCTCGTCCTCGGTGGCGGCTTCATCGGACTCGAATTCGCCGCCGTGGCAGCACGTCTCGGCCGTCGCGTCACGGTGGTCGAACGCAACCGAGTGCTGGGGCGGGTCGTCAGCGAACAGGCGGCCGAGCACATCCGGTCCGTGCACCTGGGCAACGGCGTCGAATTCGTCGAAGGTCGTGAACTCGCCTCGTTCGACGGCGTGGACGGACGCGTGACCGCCGGCGTGATGACGGACGGAACCCGCATCGAGGCCGACCTGGTGCTCGTCGGAATCGGCGCCGAACCGGTCGCCGAGCTCGCCGCCGACGCCGGCCTCGACGTCGACAACGGCATCACCGTCGACGAACTCGGCCGCACCAGCGCCCCCGGCGTCTACGCGATCGGCGACTGCGCCAACTTCGCGTGGCGCGGCGGGCGACGGCGACTCGAGTCGGTGCAGAACGCCGAGTTCATGGCGAAGGCCGCGGCCGCGCACATCGCGGGCAGGGAAACTCCCCCGCGGCCCGCACCGTGGTTCTGGTCGGACCAGTACGACGTGAAACTGCAGATCGTCGGCCTGCTCGACGAGAGCGACACCGTCGTCACCCGAAAGGCCGAGGACGGCAACGGATTCTCCCTGTGGCACTACCGCGGTGACGACCTCGTCGCGGTGGAGGCCCTCAACGACCCGGGCGCGTTCCTGACGGCCCGCAGGCTGATGGACCGCGGGGTCAGCCCCGCACAGCACACCGTGGCCGACGAGAGCCTCGGAATCCGGGACATCGCCGCACAAGCACTGGAGGCAACATCATGATCGAATCGTTCGATCCGCCGCTGGCGGACTCGAACTCCCTCGTCAGCACCCTGCGCGTGCCCCTGCAGGCACCGGTGCACCTGGACAAGGAGTTCTTCCACAACCGGCCGGGCCCCGCCTTCGGGCAGCTCAAGCTCGGCGCGTTCGACAGCGACCTCACCGTGCAGGGCGTCTCCGAGCCGATCGGCACTCGGGTCATCGTGCACGGCCACATCACCGACAGCGGCGGTGTCCCGGTCAAGAACGCCCTCGTCGAGATCTGGCAGGCGAACAGCGCCGGCGGATACCGCGACTCCCTGGACGTCTCGGGCTTTCCGCTCGACCCGAACTTCTACGGTGCCGGACGCTGCCTGACCGACAGCCGCGGCTACTACCGGTTCGTCACGATCCGCCCCGGCCCGTACCCGGCGATGTTCAAGGACGGTGCACGTGTCTGGCGCGCCTCCCACATCCACTTCTCCGTGCTCGGCGCCGGATGCGCGAGCCGCCTCGTCACCCAGATGTACTTCGAGGGCGACCCGCTGATCCGGATGGACCGCATGATCAATGCCATCCCGGACCGGCGTGGACAGGACCGGCTGGTCGCCAAACTGGACGCGGACAACTCGATCTCCGAATCGTTCGGCCCATCGAGGACACTGCCCACCGTCGACGGCAGCGGTGCCGTCGTGTACCCGCCCAAGCGGACCGATCCGGGCGCCCTGCTGACCAAGAACCCCTCGGCACTGGCCTACCGCTTCGACATCGTGCTCCGCGGATCCGCCGCCACCCCGTTCGAATGAGGGACGACTCGATGATTCTCACCCCCGCACAGACCTGCGGCCCCCTGTTCGGTTTCGCGCTGACCCCGCCCGCGGTCACCCAGGCCGTCTCCGAGGACCACCCCGACGCGATCGTCATCGAGGGCATGCTCCTCGACGGTCGGGGCGAGCACGTGGACTACGGCGCGTTCCTCGAGTTCTGGAGCGACGAACAGGCCTGCCGCGTGCGCACCCTGGAAGGGCGCTTCCGCGCCGTCGTGCGCAAGCCGCAGCCGGTCACCCTGGCCGATGGCCACACTCTCGCACCGCAATTGGGCATCTTCATCTTCACTCGCGGCCTCGCGGGACCGCTGGTCACCAAGATGTTCTTCCCCGACGAGACGGACGCCAACCGGTCCGACGCGATCCTGCAGCAGGTGCCCGAGGAGCGCCGTCACCTGCTCGTCGCCCAGCCCACCGGCCAGGAAGGCCACCTGCAGTACGACATTCACCTGCAGGGTGAGCAGGAATCCGTCTTCTTCTCCCTCGACTAGGCAAAGGCCCCCACCATGGAAGAGAACCTGATCGTCGAGCGCCTCGGCCACGTGCTGGTGCTCACCCTCAACCGTCCCAAGAAGCTCAACGCGATGGACAGCGCGCTCTACATCCGCCTCACCGACGAGCTGCGCGGCGCCGACAAGGACGACGACATCCGGGCCGTGGTCATCCGCGGCGCGGGCACCTCCTTCTGCTCCGGCGCGGACACCGGCGAATTCGCCGAGCTGACGCCGGACAACACCGAACGCGTCGAGGCGCGGGCCGGGCTCACCTACGAACTGCACAAGACCATCCCCGAGATCTCGAAGCCGGTGATCGGCGCGGTCCACGGCTACACCGTCGGCGGCGGTTGCGGTCTCGCGCTGGCCTGCGACATCACGATCGCATCGGCCGACGTCCGGATGGGTTACCCGGAGATCAAGCACGGTCTGGTCGCCGCCGTGGTGATGGCGAATCTCACCAAGCAGCTCGGACGCAAGGCCGGCTTCGAACTGGTGGCCACCGGCCGCCTCGTCGGCGCCGAGGAGGCCGCCGCGCTCGGCATGGTCACCCGCGTGGTCCCCGAGGGCGAGGAATACGCCGAAGCCCTGAAGGTCGCGCAGGCCTTGGCCGAGCAGATCCCCACCTCCCTCCAGGCCACCAAGCGCCTGTTCCACAAGGTCGCCGATCTCCCGCTGGCCGAGGGCCTGGTGCGCGGTCGCGAGGCGAACGAGGAGATGCGCGAATACCGCGCAGAGGCCCTCAAGGACTTCGGCGCCGCGGTCAAGGCCGCCAAGGCCGGGTGAGGACGCCATGACGGACCAGCCGAGCACGGTGCTCGCCGCCTCCGGGCACGTCGTCGAGGACATCCTGCGGGTCAGCGACCTCGACTTCCAGCGCCACATGGGCAACACCGCCTTCACCCAGGTTTTCGCGAACGCGCGCTTCGCCTTCCTGAGCGACTGCGTCAGGCCGACAGTCGGTTTCGACGTCATCCTCGCCCTGGTCAAGCTCGAGGTCGAGTTCACCGGACAGGTCCACTACCCCGCGACCATCCGGACCGCCACCCGGATCGAGAAGATCGGACGCACGTCGATGACGCTGCTCCAGACGATGTCCGTCGGCGAGAAGGACGTCGCGTCGTCCCGCTCGGTCTTCGTCCTCACCGATCGCGACAGCGGGCGTCCGATGGCGTGGCCCGACGAGGTTCGCGCCCTGGTCGACTCGACTGCCCCCACTCCGGTGGCCGTACCGTCATGAGCACCGGGGTCCTCGATCCCGCCGATTTCCGGCAGGTGCTCGGTCACCATCCCACCGGGGTCGCGCTGATCTCCAGCGTGACCGCCGAGGGGACACCGGTCGGAATGATCGTCGGGACGTTCACGTCGGTGTCCCTCGATCCCCCGTTGGTCGGTTTCCTGCCCACCCGCGACTCGGCGAGTTTCGCCGAGATCGAGAAGGTGGGGAAGTTCACCGTGAACATCCTCGCCCACGACCAGGAACCGCTGTGCCGAGCGCTGTCCCGGCCCGCCGCAACGAAATTCGACGGGGTCGAGTGGTCGCCGTCGGGCAACGGTTCCCCCCTGTTGCCCGGCGTCGTGGGCAGTATCGACTGCACCCTCGAATCCACCACCCCGGCGGGCGACCACTACTTCGTCACCGGCCGGGTGAAGAGTCTCGCGATCCACAGACCCGTTGCGCCGCTGCTGTTCTTCCAGGGCGGTTTCGGCGGCTTCGTCCCCGGTTCGTTCGTCGCACCGAGCGACGGGATCGTCGCCGGGAGCGTCCCGATCGTGCAGCGCATCCGCAGCGGGATGCAGGCGTTGGCCCACGCGGCAGGAGGCGAGGTCACGGCCTACGCCAAGGTCGCCGACCATGCGGTTGCCGTGGCGACGGTGGCCGCAGCCGACGTCCCGCCGTCGACCGTCCTGGGTTCGAAGCTGCCGCTGACTCCTCCCCTCGGTGAGGTGTTCCTGGTGGGCGCCCCGGAGGCCGAGGTCGAGCAGTGGCTCGCGACCGCGGGGGGTTCTGCCGACGACGAGGTGCTGAGCGTCGCGCGGGAGCGGTTGGCCCACGCGTGCCGACACGGCTGGACCGGCTCCTACGCCGGTGAAACGCGGGACCGGTTGCTGTTCCCCGCCCTGGACGAGTACGGCCTCGACTCCGTCACGCCCGCCCGGCAGCGCGAGGTCCGGCAGATGCTGCACGCCGCAGTGCCGGAACTTCGACCGGTGCCGCTCGAGGCGCAGACGCTCTACCAGGGCGCAAGCCTGGTGGCGCCCATCAGAAATGCTCACGGCCGCTGCGAACTCATGCTGCGGCTGTGCCGGATACCACCCACGCCGGGCGCGGACATCGCAGCGTGGGGACTCGAACTCCGTCGACTCGCCGAGGAGGCTGCCGAAAACCGGTAGCCCGGGCGAACGGAGCACGAAACGGGAGGGACCGCCATGCGCCACCGCGCGTGGTGGTCCCTCCTCGTCGGCGGAACCCCATCCCCGAAGCCGGTTGCACCCACAACCGGTCGAATCCGAAATCGGTTGCGCCTGAGGGCAGTACGTCGACAAAGAAAAGAGGTCCGCGCCGGGCATCCCCGGCGCGGACCTCTTTCGTGTCGTGCTCGGCGTTACGGCGACTCGGGCAGGGACGTCGCGTCCGGACTGATCAACGCCGAGACGACGCTCCGGACGTCCTCCACCGTCGTGAGATCGGACGTCATCCGCTCGAGGTCGCGCACCTGATCGGCCGGCAGGCGCCAGGGCGCATAGCCGACGCAGTCACCGAACCCCTGTGCCTGCTCCTCCGGCGTCAGGGGGTTGCCGGGGTAGCCCGGGCCGATCTCGAGGGTCCGCACCCACGTGCTGCCGGTGGTGGCGTGCACCTCGACCCGCGACGACGAGTGCCCGGTCAGCTCCGGATCGAAATGCACCCGGATCCGCGCGAGCATGTCCGATCCGTCGAGCTCGGCGACCCGCTCCGGTTCGAAGTGCTCGAGCAGCGAGGCACCGCGCTCGAGGGCGTTCGCGCAGGTGTACTGGGCACTGAACTGCGCGTTGACCCGCGGGTTGGTGCCCGGCTCGAACGGCTTGCCGATGAGATTGTGGGCGAACTCCGGCAGGTGGATGTCGACCCGCTCGATGTTCTCCTTGCCGACGGATTCCAGTGCGAGGAGGGCGGATTCGGTGACACCCTGGGTCAGGCCGCAGCTCGGGTACTTCTTGAAGAAGATGTCTCCCAGCCCGTAGCGGCCGCCGATCTCCTCGACGAACGACTCCGGAGTGCGTTCGCCGCGCGCATACAGCCGCGCGTACCCGAACGGTCCCGAGAGGTAGTTCGCGGGCCCGGTCAGTCCAGCCTGGGCGAACTGGACGCTCTGCACGGCCGACGCCGCGGTCCAGCCCTGGATCAACCGCACCGCGAGGGACGCATCGACGTTGCTCTGGAAGCTCGCCGCGCACCGGTTGAACGAGAGAGCCAGCGCGTTCAGGGTCTGTTCGGCGTCGAGTCCGGCGGCCCGGGCCGCGGCGGCGGTGGCTCCGAGGAGGCCGGCGACGCCCGTCGGGTCGAGGCCGGCGTACTGCTCCTCGGTGAGGTTGAACCGGATGCCCGCCTCGAGCCCGACGGCCAGGGCCGCCAGGAGCTCCGAGCCGGTGCACCCGCCGCGGAGCTCGGCGGCGGCCAGCGCCGCCGGCACGACCGAGGAACCGAGGTGCAGCCCCGGGACCATCGTGTCGCAGTAGTCGAGGGCGCGCGCCATGGTGCCGTTGAGCAGCGCGGCGCTCTGCGCCGGGAGGGGGTCGCCGTGAACGAACGACCGCGCCTCACCTCGACCGCCCTGGACGACGACCATCTTCCGCAGTTCCGCGATTCCGTCCTGGGCGGCCCCGGCGATCGCAGTGCCGCACACCGTGCGCAGGACCTGATGGGCGATCGCGAGCACATCGGAGGGGATGTCGGCGACCACGGTGTCGGCGACGAAACGGGCCATCTGCCGTTCCGGGGAGGCCGGCGCGGCCTGCACCTCGGTTTCCAGCGTTGCGGTGTCGATACTCATGAAACTCCTCAGTGCTGGGGCAGGGACTTGGACGCGGTCCGCCCCACGGTGGCGACGCTGATCAGACCGACCACGGCGACCAGGATGACCCATCCTGCCGGACTGGTGTCCTGTCCGGTGCGCTGCACCAGGAGCTCCGCGATCAGGGGCGCGGTGCCACCGGCGGTGATGGTACCCAGGTTGTAACCCAGCGCGATCCCGGTGTACCGCACGTTGGTCGGGAACAACTCCGCCGCGAGGGCGTAGGTGGGTACCTGGACGAATCCGTTGAAGAACATGTAGACGACGTAGACCGCGATGGCCAGGAGCACGCTGCTCGTGGTGGACAGGATCGAGAACGCCGGCCAGGCCAGGAGCGCGAGTGCGACGTAGCCGACGATCAGAACCGGCTTACGGTCGAACCGGTCGGAGAGCAGACCGGGCAGCGGGAAGGTGATGGTCGCGATCGCGATACCCGCGGCGGCGATCCACGCGATCGCCGTCGGCGAGAGATGTCCCTTGCGCTGCAGGAAGATTCCGAAATAGGTCAGGCCGATGTACACCGTGCCGTTGAGCGCGACCGACATGCCGAACACGCGGAGCACCGACAGCGGGTGGTTGCGGATCACGGTCGCCAGCGGTCGCTTCTCCACGGCCGGTCCGTCGAGACGCTCCTCGAGTTCCTTGAACTGCGGGCTGTCCTCGAGCCGGAGACGTCCCCACAGGGCGACGGCGGCGAAGATCACGGAGACCAGGAACGGAATTCGCCATCCCCAGGACTGCATCTGCTCGGCGCTCAGGCCCAGCCGGACGGCACCGACGACGGCCGCGGCCACCGCGAAACCGAAGGTCGCACCCATGGCGGTGGAACTTCCGAAGAAGCCGCGGCGCCCCGGAGGCGCGAGTTCGGCGATGTAGGTCGCCGCACCGCCGACCTCACCACCCGCCGCGAAGCCCTGGACCAGGCGGACGATCACGATCGCGACGGTCGCCGCGATGCCGATGTTGGCGTGGGTGGGCAGCAGACCCATCACGAGGCACGCGGCGGACATGAGCAGCACCGTCGAGACGAGCGCGAAGCGCCGGCCGCGGCGGTCACCGAGGATCCCGAAGAACCAGCCGCCGACGGGACGGACCAGGTACGAGGACGCGAACACAGCCAGCGCCGAGAGGGTCGCCGTGGCCGGGTCCTGCTCTGGGAAGAACAGTGGCGCCAGGGTCAGCGCCAGAAATCCGTAGACGCTGAAGTCGTAGTACTCGATAACGGTACCGACGCCTCCGGCGAGCGCGGCTCGGCGCGCCATGGCGGGGTTCCCCGTGGTCTTCGCACCCCCCTCCGTGTTCACCCCGTTGTTGTTCACACCTTCTTCGATGAGCTCGCCGCTGGTGGTCATTTTCCTCCTCGTGTTCGACCACTACGTGGTCGATCGGAACCACAGAGCAGTCCTGTGGTCTGCGTCACGCATAAAATCATGGTGTTGTTGACAAGTCAATACGACGTTTATCCATCAGATGGTTTGCAGAAACCACCTAGCGGACCTACAGTGGCGTCATGACACAGGTAACAGCGGCCGCAGGAGCCGACGGCGGGGTCCGCAGCGTGGCCCGCGCCTTCGATCTGCTCAACGGGTTCGACGCCGAACATCCGGTCCGGACCCTGCGCGAACTCGTCGACATCAGTGGACTGCCCAAGTCCACGGTGGTGCGGCTGCTGGGCACGCTCACGTCGCAGGGCATCATCGCCAGCCCCGGCGAATCGACGACCTACAGCGTCGGGCCCTCGTTCCTGCGCTGGGTCAAGCTGGCCGAGGCGATGTGGGAGATCGGCCCCGAGGCCCGGAGGCTGATGACCGCCCTGCGCGACCGGTGCGGCGAAACCGTGAACATCTACATCCGCCAGGACCTGCACCGCCTGTCGGTCGCGCAGATCGAGGGAACCACCACGGTCCGCAGCGTGGTCCAGGTCGGGGCGCAGTACCCCCTGACGACCGGTGCCGCGGGCCGGATCCTGCTCGGCGCCTGCCCGGACAAGGTCCTCGACGCGCTGGCCGAGCAGAACGGCGTGAGCACAGCGGACCTGCGCAGCAGAGCAGCCGGGGACCTCGAGGCCGGCTGCGCGATCACCCACGGAGAGCGGGAACTGGGCGCCTCGGCGGTCGCCGCCCCGATTCTCTCCGCCGACGGCCGAGTCCTCGCCGCACTCTCGATCAGCGGCCCCACGTCGCGCTTCACCGCCGACCGGGTCGCCCGGTACGTCGACGCCGTAATTGACACCGCCCGGCAGATCAGTGCTGTCGGGCTCGGAACCGTGGAGGCTTTCCTTTGACCACCGATCTGCTCGGGGGCGTGCGCGTCCTCGACATGACCAATGTCCTCGCCGGCCCCTTCGCCGGCTACCAGCTCGCCCTCCTCGGTGCCGACGTCGTCAAGGTCGAGACCGCCGGCAGCGGTGACCTGGCCCGTCAGCTGGGTGCGGACCCGGGCCTGAGCGCCGAATACATGGGCGTCTCCTTCCTCGCCCAGAACTCGGGTAAGCGATCGGTCACCGTGAACCTCAAGACCGTTGGCGGCAAGGAGGTTTTCGAACGCCTGCTCGCCGACGCGGACGTGCTGCTGGAGAACTTCCGTCCGGGCGTGCTCGAGCGCCTCGGCTTCGGCTGGGACCGCCTGAAGGAGATCAACCCCCGCCTGGTCTACTGCGCGGTGTCCGGGTTCGGCGCCACCGGCCCGCTGCGCGGCCGCCCCGCCTACGACCAGGTGGTCCAGGGCATGTCCGGAATCATGAGCGTCACCGGCGACACCCGGTCGGCGCCCCTGCGGGTGGGCTACCCGGTCTGCGACAGCTTCGGCGGCCTCGCCGCGGCGATGGCCGTATGCGCCGCGATCGTCCGCCAGCGCGCGACCGGACAGGGCGCCTACCTCGACACGTCCATGCTGGACGCCGCGATCACCTCCATGGGCTGGGTCGTCTCCAATCACCTTGTCACGGGCAAGGAGCCGATCCCCATGGGCAACGAGAACATGACCTCGGCCCCCTCCGGTGCCTTCAAGACCGCCGACGGCGTCCTCAACATCGCGGCGAACAAGCAGGAGCAGTACGAGATCCTCTGCAAGGTGCTCGGCCGCGAGGAACTGATCACCGACCCCCGCTTCGTCACCCGCGAGGACCGCAAGCGCAACCGCGAGATCCTGCGCGACGAACTCGAGATCTCGCTGAAGGAGAAGTCCGCGGCCGAGTGGGACGAGATCCTCCTCGACACCGGAGTCCCGGCCGCACCGGTGGTCCCGGTGTCGGAATCGCTTCGCTCCGAACAGATCCGGCACCGTCAGCTGATCTCCGAGGTGGAGATGCCGGTCGGAGACGCCGGCACCGTCCAGGTCCTCGGCCTGCCCACCCATGTCGACGGTCAGGCCGTCGGCCCCGCCACCCGCCCGCCGACCCTCGGTGAGCACACCGACGAGATCCTGGCCGAGATCGGTTTCACCGCCGACCAGATCACCAGCTTCCGTGAAGAAGGTGCCGTATGACCACCGCAGAAACGACTCGACACCTCGCCACCTCCCCGGCCCGCACGGCTGCCCTCGAGGCGGTGGACTCGCAGAAGACCGCCGATTGGTGGAGCACCGCCGTCTCGGACATCGAACCCGACGTGATCCGGTTCCGCGGATACCCCATCCAGGACCTCATCCGCCGGGCCACGTTCGTCGAGACCATCTGGACCATGGTGCGGGGCTCGATGCCGTCCCGCGCCGAGGCGGCCCTGCTGGAGAAGGCGCTCGTCGCGGCCGTCGACCACGGGCCGCAGGCACCGTCGATCGCGGCCGCCCGGATGGCCGCCACGTGCGGTGTCGGCCTGCACGGCGCGATGTCGACCGGTGTCGGCCTGCTCGGCGACGTCCACGGCGGTGCCGGCCAGCAGTGCGTCGAATTCCTGCAGCGGCTGGTCACGTCCGCCGAGGGCGGCGATCTCGGCGAGGCCGTGGCGGCCGAGGTGGCGGCCTATCGCGCGCGCCGGGCCTACGTTCCCGGCTTCGGCCACCGGTTCCACACCCGCGACCCGCGCCGGGATCCTCTTCTGGAGGCGGTCCAGGCCGCCGTCGACGCCGGAGTCGTGTCCGGCCGCTACCTCGCGGCCGCGCTGGAACTGGAGGAACAGCTCTCCGCGGGCCGCGCCCGACCGGTTCCCATGAACATCGACGGTGCGACGGCCGTCATCTACGCCGAACTCGGCTTCACCGCCGAACTCGCCCGCGGCCTGTTCATCCTGTCCCGCTCGGTCGGCGTTCTCGCCCACAGCTGGGAGGAGTCGCAGAGCGGTCGCCGCATCAAGGGCCCGATGCCGCCTCCGCTGCTCCCGACCTACGTCGGGCATCCCGAGCGCGCGTGGGATCCCGAATCGGTGGAGGATCCCGAAGCGGAGGACACGAACGGCCGATGAGCATCTCCGACACGGATCCCTTCCGGTCGCTGACGGCGTTGCCGCTCGACGACCCGGCCGGTTCTCCGCTGCACTACTACAGCCTCGCCGCCGCCGAGGCCAACGGCGCCGGACCGATCGGCGAGCTCCCCTGGTCACTGAAGACGCTCGTCGAAGGGGCCCTGCGCAATCAGGGCCATCCCGAGGCGCTGCCCGAGCACGTCCTCGCCCTGACCCGCCGGGACGAGACCGCCGCCGTTCCGTTCTTCCCCGGACGTGTCCTGTTCCAGGACGCCTCCGGCATTCCGGTGCTGGCGGACATCGTGACCCTGCTCGAGCGGGCCGAGAGCGACGGCATCGACGCATCCGCCTTCCGGCCGTCGTTGCCCCTCGACCTCGTCGTGGACCACGCGCTGGAGGTCGACGAACACGGACACGTCGCCGCAGCGGGCCGGAACATCGACCTCGAGTACATGCGCCACCACGACCGCTACCGATTCCTGCGCTGGGCCCAGGACCGCATCCCCGGGCTCCGCGTCGTCCCGCCCGGGGTCGGCATCTGTCACCAGCTGAACCTCGAGGTCCTGGCACCGGTGGTCACCACCACCGAATCCGACGGCCTGCGTGTGGCGGCCCTGGACGCGCTGGTCGGCACCGACTCGCACACCACGATGATCAACGCGCTCGGTGTCACCGGGTGGGGCGTCGGCGGAATCGAGGCCACCGCCGCAGCGCTCGGGCAGGCCCTCATGATCCGGGTGCCGCGCGTCGTCGGTGTCGAACTCACCGGCCGCCTCGCGCCGGGAGTGCTCGCGTCCGACCTGGCACTGACCCTGGCGGAACGTCTGCGCGCGGTGAACGTGGTCGGGGCGATCGTCGAATTCCACGGCGACGGCCTCGGTTCGCTGTCGGTGCCCGACCGCGCCACGGTCGCCAACATGGCCCCCGAATACGGCGCCACGATGGCGTGGTTCCCCGCGGATCACCGCACCCTCGAGTACCTGTCCACCACCGGGCGCTCGCCCGAGCAGGTCCGCCTGGCCGGGCAGTACCTGGCCGCCCAGGGCCTGCTGCACACCGCAACCAGCCCGGTCCCCCGGTTCGGGACGACACTGCGGATCGACCTCGGCAGCATCACGACGACGCTGGCCGGTCCGTCGCGGCCGCACGAAGCCCTGTCGCTGTCCGACGTTCCCGCATCCCGCGGCGAGTCCGGCTCGCACAGCGGCGACATCGCCATCGCCGCGATCACCAGCTGCACCAACACGTCCAACCCCCGCGCCCTGGTGACCGCGGGTCTGCTCGCGCGCAACGCCGTCGCGGCCGGTCTCGCCGCGGCACCGTGGACCAAGACCTCGCTCACCCCCGGATCCCGCGCCGCGGCCGACCTCCTGGAGTCCAGCGGCCTGCAGGCACACCTCGACCGGCTCGGTTTCCACGTCACCGGATTCGGTTGCGGCACCTGCATGGGCAACTCCGGTCCGCTGTCTCCGGCCCCGGCCGGCTCGGACAGGACCGCGGACACCGCCGTGCTGTCCGGCAACCGGAACTTCACCGGCCGGATCCACCCGGACGTCACCCACGCCTACCTCGCCTCCCCGGCGCTGGTCGTGGCCTACGCCCTGGCCGGCAACGTCCGGGTCGACCTGTCGGCCGAGCCTCTCGGTCACGCCGGTGACAGCTCGCCGGTCACCCTCGCCGACCTCTGGCCGGACGAGCAGGAGATCGACGCGCTGCTCGCCGAGCACGAAGCGGCAGCGCTGGGCCGTGGCGCGGATCGGGCGTTGACGACCGACCGCTGGGAACAGCTCGAGTACCCGCACGGCGAGCACTACCGGTGGGACGGGGAAACCGGCAGCATCCGCCGGCCCCCGTTCACCGACACCGAGCTGACCGTGCCCGCGATCACGGGAGACCTGCACGCGCGTCCCCTGCTCGTGCTCGGGGATGCCGTGACCACCGACCACATCTCCCCCGTCGCGCGGGTCCTGCCCGATTCCGCGGCCGGACGCTGGCTCGTCGAACGCGGTGTCGACGAACGGGCGCTGGGCACCTTCAGTTCTCGCCGGCTGAACCACGACGTGATGGTCCGGGGCGGCTTCGCGAACACCCGCCTGCGCAACTTCCTCGCGCCCGAGCGCGAGGGCGGCTGGACGCGGATCTCGCCGGAGCAGCCTCCGGTGCCGGTCCACGTCGCCGCCGAACACCACCGGGAGCACGGCACACCCGTCGTCGTGGTTGCGGGAGAACTCTACGGCGCCGGGTCCGCCCGCGACTGGGCCGCCAAGGTGACACGGCTGCTCGGTGTCCGGGCCGTTCTCGCCCGCAGCTTCGAACGCATCCACCGGACCAACCTGGTCGCGCTGGGTGTCCTGCCGATCCAGTGGGACGGACCCGCCCCCGAGGAGTTCGACGGCAGCGAGGAGATCTCCGTGCTCGGTCTGGACGATCTCGGAACATCCCGGGACGTCACGGTCCGGGTCACGCGCGCGGGCAGGGTGTCGTGGGAGGGCACTGCACTGGCACGGCTCGACACTCCGCTGGAGTACGAATGGCTGCGTGCCGGTGGCCTGTTCGGACATCTCCTGGCTACGCGGTCGCCGCTGTCGGTCTGACACGCTGTCGGCCCGACAACGCTGTCGGCCCGACAACGCTGTCGACCCGACGAAAAGCAAAAGAACGGGGCGCCTCCTTCCGGAGGCGCCCCGTTCTGCTGTGTCGCGAGCTACGTCAGGCGCGAGCCTTCTGCAGGTTCTCGTCGAGGGTGCCGAGGAACTCCTCGGTGGTCTGCCAGCCCTGCTCGGGGCCGACGAGCAGAGCGAGGTCCTTGGTCATCTGGCCGGCTTCGACGGTCTTGATGACGACGTCCTCGAGCTGCTGCGCGAACTCGATCACCTCGGGGGTGTTGTCGAGCTTGCCGCGGTGCTCGAGACCGCGGGTCCAGGCGAAGATCGACGCGATCGGGTTGGTCGACGTCGGCTTGCCCTGCTGGTGCTGACGGTAGTGACGGGTGACGGTGCCGTGCGCCGCCTCGGCCTCGACGGTCTTGCCGTCCGGGGTCATGAGCACGGAGGTCATCAGGCCGAGCGAACCGTAGCCCTGCGCGACGGTGTCGGACTGGACGTCGCCGTCGTAGTTCTTGCAGGCCCACACGTAGCCGCCCTCCCACTTGAGGGAGGAGGCGACCATGTCGTCGATGAGGCGGTGCTCGTAGGTCAGGCCCGCGGCGTCGAATTCCGCCTTGAACTCTTCCTCGTAGATCCGCTGGAACTCGTCCTTGAACATGCCGTCGTAGGCCTTGAGGATCGTGTTCTTGGTCGACAGGTAGACCGGGTAGTTCTGCTGAAGGCCGTAGGCCAGCGACGCACGCGCGAAGTCCTGGATGGACTTCTTGTAGTTGTACATCCCCATGACGACGCCGCCGTCCTCCGGGATCTTGCACACCTCGTGCTGGATCGGCTCGCTGCCGTCCTCGGGCGTGAAGGTGATCGTGACGGTGCCGGCGCCGGGGACCTTGAAGTCGGTGGCGCGGTACTGGTCGCCGAAGGCGTGACGGCCGACGATCACCGGCTTGGTCCAGCCCGGAACCAGGCGGGGCACGTTGGAGATGATGATCGGGGCGCGGAAGATGGTGCCGCCGAGGATGTTTCGGATCGTGCCGTTGGGCGAGCGCCACATCTTCTTGAGGCCGAACTCTTCGACGCGCGCCTCGTCCGGAGTGATCGTGGCGCACTTGACGCCGACGCCGTGCTTCTTGATGGCGTTCGCCGCGTCGATCGTGACCTGATCGTCGGTCGCGTCGCGGTGCTCGATTCCGAGGTCGTAATACTCGAGATCGACATCCAGGTAAGGGTGGATCAGCTTGTCTTTGATGAACTGCCAGATGATGCGGGTCATCTCGTCGCCGTCGAGTTCGACGACCTTGCCTTCAACCTTGATCTTGGACATGTGCGCTTCGTGTCCTCCTAGGACGTTTCCTCGGCCCGATTCGACCGCACTTTGTGAGTACGGCTTCACACTGCTCAGAGGGATCTGAGCATGGACGTGTTCACACGCGCGGGAACACGTGCCAAACAAGACAAGCGTACTGCTATTCCCTGGGAGCGCAAAGCGCGGGTTTCACTACCGACCGGTAACTTTGCGCTGGTCAGCGGGGCGCTCGGCCCGGCTTCCGGCGCGCCCGAACGAGCCGCTAAACTTGCCGTTCAGGTCATGAGTACCAGCATCGAGCCCCGGCTTGCTGGTCGGCAACCCTCCGGTCAGGGTGGGGTGCTCCGGGTGAAGACCGGGCCGTTCGGCGCACAGGCCGGGCGGCAAGCCTGTACAGGGAGGTAGTGACCATGAGAGTTGTGATCATGAGCTGTCGCGCGTAGATCCGACCCGACCATCCGCCGCCCGCCCAGAAGGACATGATGACCCACACCCTCACCCCCACCGTCGTCGTCGAGGCGGCCGCGTCTTGACGGCGGGCACCGAACGGCGATACGTCGACCTTCCTCCCGAGGACGGCCGTCTCGGCCTGGTCGACATCGGCGCTCTGTCGCTGGAGAACGGTGAGACGCTCCCGAACGTCACGCTCGCGGTGCAGCGCTGGGGAGCCCTCTCCCCCGCGCGCGACAACGTCGTCCTGGTCGAGCACGCACTCACCGGGGATTCGCACATCACCGGACCCGCCGGACCGGATCACCCCTCACCCGGGTGGTGGACCGGAATGGTCGGGCCGGGCGCCCCGATCGACACCAACCGCTGGTGCGTCGTGGCGTCCAACGTGCTCGGAGGCTGCCGCGGCAGCACCGGGCCGGGCAGCATCGCCCCGGACGGCAAACCGTGGGGGTCGCGTTTCCCGCAGATCACCATCCGCGATCAGGTCGCCGCCGAGGCCGCGCTGCTCGACGTGCTCGGCATCGAGACCCTCGCCGCCGTCACCGGCGGATCCATGGGTGGCATGCGCACGCTCGAGTGGATTGTCACCCATCCGGACCGGGTCCGGGCCTCGCTGATCCTTGCCGTGGGCGCCCGCGCCACCGCCGACCAGATCGGCACCCAGACCACGCAGATGGCCGTCATCACCGGCGACCCCGACTGGCAGGGCGGCGACTATCACGGCACCGGACGCCGTCCGGACGCCGGTCTGGGCATCGCGCGCCGCATCGCACACCTGACCTACCGCACCGAGGAAGAACTCGACTCCCGCTACGCGAATTCGCCTCAGGCCGACGAGGATCCGTGGCAGGGCGGACGGTACGCGGTGCAGAGCTACCTCCAACACCAGGCCGACAAGCTGGTGTCGCGGTTCGACCCCGGCACCTACGTCGTCCTCACCGAGGCCATGAACCGCCACGACGTCGGGCGCGGACGGGGCGGAGTCCAGGCTGCGCTCGCCGCTTCCCCGGTTCCGACGATCGTCGCGGGCGTCAGCTCCGATCGGCTGTACCCGCTGCGGCTGCAGCAGGAGATCGCCGACGGGCTGCCCAACTGCGACGGTCTGCGGGTCCTCGAATCGCGGGACGGGCACGACGGATTCCTCACCGAGGCCGACGCCGTCGCGAAGCTCCTGGTCGAACTGATGGACCTGGTCGAACGCGGCTAACCGGTTCCGAGAGGGTCGATCGAGACGGCAAGCGCCACGATCGCCCCTCCCACCAGGAGCATCGCCGCGACATCGAATCGTTTGCCGCGCACGGCCAGCACCCCGACCTGCTCGGGCGCCAGCGCCCACCGCAGCACACCCGCGAGGATCACGGCGCCGCCGAACACGAACGCGCCACGACGCCACCGGTCCGCGAGCACCAGCACCACCGCGGCGGCGATGACCACGGTCACCGCCACCAACGGCAGGTTCCGGCGGGCGAACCGCATCCAACGGTCCATCCGAGTCGCCTGATTCCGGATCAGAGGCCGGCGAGCTGCTCGGCCCGCTCCACCACGTTCGTGAGCAGGAAAGCACGGGTCAGCGGACCGACACCACCGGGATTCGGCGAAATGAACCCGGCGACCTCGCGCACATCGTCGGCGACGTCTCCGCGCAGACCGTCCGCGGTGCGGGAGACACCCACGTCGAGCACCGCCGCGCCCGGCTTGACCATGTCCGCGGTGATCAGACCGGGCACACCGGCCGCCGCGACGACGATGTCGGCGCGCTCGACCTCGGCCTTCAGATCCTTGGTCCCGGTGTGGCAGAGCGTCACGGTCGCGTTCTCGCTGCGACGGGTGAGCAGCAGGCCGATGGGACGGCCGACGGTGACGCCACGGCCGACGACGACCACGTGGGCGCCGGCGATCGGAACCTCGTAACGGCGCAGCAGGTGCACGATGCCGCGCGGGGTGCAGGGCAGCGCAGCCTCCTTGCCGAGCACGAGGCGGCCGAGGTTCACCGGGTGCAGGCCGTCGGCGTCCTTGTCCGGGTCGATGCGCTCGAGCGCGGCGTTCTCGTCGAGATGCTTGGGCAGCGGAAGCTGCACGATGTAGCCGGTGCACGCGGGATCGGCGTTGAGCTCGTCGATCGCGGCGTGGAGCTGCTCCTGGGTGATGTCGGCGGGCAGGTCCTTGCGGATCGAGGTGATGCCGACCTTCGCGCAGTCGTTGTGCTTACCGCGCACGTACGCAGCCGATCCGGGATCGTCGCCGACGAGGACGGTGCCGAGGCCGGGCGTGATGCCCTTCGCCTTCAGCGCGGCCACACGGGCCTTCAGGTCCTCGAAAATCTCGTCGCGGGTTGCCTTGCCGTCCAGGATCGTCGCAGTCACGACTGCCATTGTCGCAGGTCCGTGTCCCGGTCCTTCAACGGCGGTCGGGCTCGTCGATGTCGAGGCCGTGAGCGCGGGCGTAACCGATCGCCTGCGACTGCTCGATCCGGGTGTGGTCGAGTTCCGCGCTGCGCCACAATGCGGGACCGATGTGGGCGCCGCGCAGGTCCGCGCCGTCCAGTCGGACCCCCACCGGCCGCGCGCCCAGCAGATCCACCGTCCGCAGCACCGCGTACCGCATGTCGGCGCGGGTCAGGTCGGCGTCCCGGAAGATACAGGTGCTCAGGTCCAGGCCACGCAGGTCGGCGCTGCGCAGACTCGCGCGGGTGAAGTCGACGTCGTCGAGGACGAGATGGCGCATCGGGCATTGTTTGAACACCGATCCCACCAGCGAACAGCGCCGGAAGACGCTGTCCGACAGATCGGTCCGGGTGAACGTGCACGATCGGTAGGTGCTGCGCAGGTGGCTGCTTCCCTTCAGGTCTGCATCGGTGAAATCGCAGTCGATGAAGAACGCGTCCTCGATGATCGAGCCGCGCAGATCCGCGTCCCGGAAGCTTCGTCCCGTGACGCGCGCTCCTCTCCACAGGACCTCGGTGTTGTCGCTGCCCATACCTTCATCGTCCACGCCCTACCGGTTCTGGCAAGGCGACGACGACCCGGGACCTGCGGCTCAGCCACGACCGGCCAGTTCCCGCGCCAGCGGGCTCGGAAACTTCACGGTCACCCGATCGCCGCCCACCCATTCGTCGAGCCGGGCGGCCTCCTGCTCGAGTACGGCTCTCCCTTCCGATCCGATGTCCTCGAGCAGATGCAGGCACACCGCCCTGGAGTCGTTCTGCCACCAGGTGCCGACGATCCGGCCGTCCCACCACGCGGTAGGGCCCGCGTTGCCTGCGGTGTCGAACAGTTGCTGCCGGTACGGCCCGAGGTACCAGTCGCGCTCGAACCACCCCATCGTGGTGGGATCCAGTGCCGGCAGCAGCGCACCCCACGGCTCGACGAGCGGCGCCGCCTCGAGGTCGTCGGGGAGCAGATACCCGGTGCGACCGTCGAGATCTACCTCGACCGCGTTCAGTTCGGCGAGTGCCGCGCGCACGGTTTTCAGGGTCGAACCGAGCCACCACTTGATGTCGGTCTCCGTTCCGGGACCGAAAGCACGCAACCACATTTCGACGAGCGTGCGCAGCCCGTCCGCCTCGTCACACGACTCGATCCCGGAGCCCAGCCACGACTCCGTCGTCGCCCAGTTGTGCCGCGACACCCGCCACGAACCGTTGTTCGAGGCCCGCACCACCTTTCCCGACGCCGACAGCACCGTGAGGACACGCGGCCCGAGCGAAACCTCTCCGCCCCAGGACTTTCCGACGCCATACTCCATCGAGCCCCCGAGCAGCGGAATCTCGGCCCGCAGTTCCGTGGACGTCGCTTCCCGACCGTCCGCCAGCGCGTCGAGCACCCGGCCGCTCACCTCGTCCAGCCAGCGTTCGCCGTCCCGGTGCAGCCCCGACGCCTCGGCATCCTTGATCAGCGTCTACGTAAATCTGATACTTCCTGCCACTGGCGTGGCAGGCGGTGAAGATCCACGTTCCTCACGGCTCCCACCACACCATCGTGCGATGTTGCGGGCTCGACCGTGTCCCACACCGACGCTTCGGGTGCAGGACAACTCCTCGACTCTGTCACCCCCTTCGGGGGTGTCGCGGCGGGAACACTGCGGCGGACCCGGCGATGCCGAGGCCTGCGCGGGGTGGGACCGGTCTTGTCCCGGCATTTCCGGACCGGGGCGTGCACCGCGGTCCGGATCTCGACGCTCCCACTGCGGGTGCGGACCGCTCTGCTGCGCCCCACCAACGCCCGTGCGGCGAGGTTCACCGCCGCCACATGATCACGATTCCCACCCACCTTGCACGCCTCGCACCATGCCGTGTGATAGCCACCGGGGCGGGTCAGTGGTTCGGTGCAGCCCGGGCACAGTGCCGACGATCCCCGCGCGGGCACCGACACCACCACCACACCCTCCCGGGCCGCGGTGTGGGTCAGGGCGTCGGCGGCCCGACGGCGGGCGGACTGCGCCGCCCGATTGTTGTTGCACCGGCCGCGCCTGCGAGCCTCCAGGGTGGTCAGGTCCTCCACCGCGATCACCGTCGCCTCCGCCGCAGCGGCGTGGTCGACGATCTGGCGGGCGAAATGAAACGCCAGTTCCCGGTTGATCCTGGCGCGTTTGGCACCGATCGCGAGACGATTGTCGTCGAGGACCTCGATCTTCGCCTCCAGCTCCGCCCGCACCCGGGGCGGTGCGGTCTCGGCGAGCCGGCGCAGCCGCGCGGCCTTGCGGTGCAGGAATTGGCCTTCTGTCTGGAGGCGGGCGAGTGTGATGCCGAGTCCGCGATCGTCGTAGGTGAAGCCCCGAAAGTCGGAGATCAACCCGTCGCCGGTGTCGGTGACCACGGCGGCGGCGCCGAGGGTGGCCGGTGACCAATCCACCCCCACCGCGACCGTGCCCGCCGCGAGGTCACCGGCGGGGACGGCTTCGGTGGCGGCGCACCGCAGCAACAGACCCCGCCCGTCGAGGGTCAGGGTCGGCAGATGCCACTGCGTGACCGCCCGGCCGTGCAGGTGCGGGGGGAGCGCGGCGGTCAGGCTCACCGACCTCCAGTGCGCCCGCCCGGTCGGGGCGGCGGTGGTGGGCAGTTTCACCGTCAGCACCATGGTGTCGTCGAGGACGGTGAGCTGCGCGAGTTGGGTGTCGGCGGCCGAGAGCCGGGCCATCGCACCGGCCTGCGGTGGGGTTTGGATGTCGGTGATCCGCAGTGGTGTCACCGCCGAGGCCGTCTCGTCGACCCGGCGGGTCCGGGCGAGCAGTTGACGGCGCACACCCCGCGCGAACCCCGACGGCACATACTCCGCAGCACACTCCGGTGCGGCGATGCGTCCGGTGGCGGGATCGAACCGGGCCGACAGCGACGCGAGCGCCGCATCCCGATACGCCAGGGTCCGCAGGGTCGCGGTGGCGTGGGCGGTGACCACCCGCGTCACCCGCGACGGCACGTACACCCCGTCGGGGTAGGTGGGGGTCCAGCCCAGACGCGCCGCCGCGACGTGTCCGTGCTTCGGTAGTGCCCGGCCGTCGCGGTCGCGGCCGGCGGCCAGGGTGTCGAAGGTGGTCGGCTGCCACAGTCGGGTGAGCAGTTCGGTTTCGGCGCCGGTGATCAGGTCGAGCAGCCATGCGATGCGAATATCGAGGTCGTCGAGTCCGATCTGCTCGCCGGTGGTGTCGTCGACCGCACGATGGGGGCGGGTGGTGAACGCGAACGGGCGCCGGTCGATCGGTTCGGTGTTGCTCATCCGTTCACCCCCGCCCCGTGTCGTCGTCGATCGGTTCCCGCCGGGACCATCTCGTCGTGCTCGACTGCGGCGTCGACCGTAGCGTCGGGCACCGACAGATTCGGTTCGGTCCGCGTCCCGACCGGGTCGGGGTGTGTGCCGGCGCGGTGACCGACCCTTGCGATGCGTGCCGATCCCGCTCTTTCCGAGACACGCAGCAGGACAACAGGAAGAATCGGAGAGTATTACCGAGTATCGGATTTCTCGTCGACTGTTGTGAGCCTCCGTCGTTCCGCCAGTGCCACCCGATTGCTCGCGCCGGCCTGCGCGAACGGCAGGACATGCCGGGGGAAGACGAAGATGGTGCGCCGCATCGACAGGTGCTTGACCAGCGAACGGTCGGTGTAGAGCGCCTCGTCGAGATCGGCGACGGTGACATCGGCGACGCGTGCCCACGCCGAGAGATACACGGTCGGCGCGTCGGTCCCGTGCAGGCACACCATGCTCGTCGCCGCGTCCACCGCTTCCGCGGCGCGATGCCCCGGAGACAAGCGGTGCCTGCGTGTTAGCCGTGCCCTGCGTTCGCCCACCCCGACCGTGCGCACCGTCATGCCGGCAACTGTAGGTGCGGCCACCGACATCCGTTGGTAGCGTCGGGCGGTGACCTGGACCGAGATCCGCGATCCCGACGAATTGACGGCGTTGTTCGGCGTCCCGACGTTCCGGGCGGCGAACAAGGTTCGGGCACGGCTGCACCCACTCGACATCGAGTGGCTCGCGGCGTCGCCGTTCTGCCTGGTGGGCACGTCCGACGAGACGGGCCGCTGCGACGTCTCCCCCAAGGGCGACCCTCCCGGCCGGCTCGTGCACGTTCTCGACGACACCACCATCGCGCTGGCCGAACGGCCGGGCAACAAGCGCATGGACGGCTACCGCAACATTCTCCGGAATCCGTTCGTGGGCTTGAACTTCTTCGTCCCCGGCCGCGGGGACACGCTCCGGATCAACGGCCGCGCCCGGCTGGTGACGGAGGCGCCGTTCTTCGACGATCTCCGCGTCGCCAACCATCGCCCGAACCTGTGCCTGGTCGTCGAGATCGAGGAGGTCTTCCACCACTGCGCCAAGGCGTTCATGCGGTCGAAGCTGTGGGATCCGGACACGTGGAATCCCACGGTTCTGCCGTCGGTCGCGGCGCTGGCGAAGGCGACCGTCCCCGACGCACCCGAGACGCTCGAGGAACTCGAGCGGTATTACGGACCGTCCTACGCGCAGCAGCTGTACCGCCCGCAGCAGCCGCGGTGACTCACGCCGCGTGAGACCCGCGCCAACGGGATTGAGCGGGGCACCTGCGGTTGCGGATGCGCTACCACCCGCACTCGGAGACTCGCCCCGCTCTGGACACAGTGAGCAGCTCGCCGTCGTTCGACGTCCTGCCGGACGCCGAGCGCGAAGAGCCCCGGCTGGCATGTGGGTTTAGCCGCAACCATCCGGTCGATCGACACTACTTGTCGCAGGCAATGCCGTCCTTGTCCCGGTCGAGATGAGTTCCATAACCCGGCTCGCCCTTAAGGATTGGAGCAGCCCCGGCAGCCTTCGCCTCATCACAGTTCCTGTACGACACGGTCGGTTGCCGCGGAGCCGGAGGCGGCGTGTACTCCGTCGTGGGCGGAGGCGTGTACTGAGTCGTCGGAGGTGGGGTGTACGCCGGGGCAGGCGGCGGTGTGTACACCGTGGTCGTCGTCTCGACCTGGGGCACCAGCGGCACGACAGCAGGTGCCGTTGTGGCTGTGGTGGTGGGCGGGACCGTCGTTGTTGTAGTCCGAGGAGCCGTTGTGGTTGTCGGAGCCGCCGAACTGGTCGTTGTAGCGACTACGGCGGCCGGAGCGTCCTTCTTGTCCTCGGTATCGACAACCGAGCCGAGGACAGCGAACCCGAGGACGCCAGCGCCGAGGACCCACGGCCAGGTCTTGCGCTTCTTCCCGTTGTTGGCGGGATCACCAGCGTCGGCAGCACCGAACGCCTGAGTAGGGGCGTAGGCCCCCTTGGGCCTGGTGTGGCCAGTCCACTGTTGACCGTCCCAGTAGCGATCGATCGACGGATCGTAGGGGTCTGGGTGCCAACCAGCAGGTGGGTTCATCAGAGGTCCGTTCTGAGAGGTACGTTCCGCAGAACGTCGCCGGGGCCGAATGGTTTGTTACATCACACAAAGAATGATTGCCGGAGCCGGTCATCCGCTCCGCTGCGACAAGCCCCTATCCGCTGCCCCGGCCTGATCCGGAGCCAGCTGTAGGCATTCACACAATCGATTAGGTCGCCCGGGAGACCCCCGGGCAGCACAATCCATCAGCGTGTTCTGGGACTTGCGTCAGGGTGTGCTGAGTTCAAGTTGCCGCCCCGATTCTGGCAAGGTGGTCGGGTGTTCCGAGTGATGTTCCACGAACCCCGCATACCCCCCAACACCGGTAACGCGATCCGCATGGTCGCCGGTACCGGCTGCGAACTGCACCTGGTGGAACCGCTTGGGTTCGACCTGTCGGAACCGAAATTGCGGCGTGCGGGACTGGACTACCACGACCTGGCGTCGGTGACGGTGCACGCAGGGCTGCAGGAGGCCTGGGATGCGCTGCAGCCGGAGCGGGTGTACGCGTTCACCGCGCACGGCGAGGTGTCGTACGCGTCGATCGAATACCAGCCGGGAGACGTGCTGCTGTTCGGGCCGGAACCGACGGGCCTGTCCGACGAGGTCCTCGCCGATCCGCACATCACTGCGCAGGTCCGTATCCCGATGCTGCCCGGCCGCCGGTCGCTGAATCTGTCGAACGCCGCTGCCGTCGTCACCTACGAGGCATGGCGACAGCACGGATTCGCCGGGGCCGTCTGACGTTCGCCCGCCCGCGAGACATCCGCGCGCGACCGGCAGCGCGCGGATATCCGC
Source organism: Rhodococcus sp. NPDC003383 (assembly GCF_053589115.1). NCBI lineage: Bacteria > Bacillati > Actinomycetota > Actinomycetes > Mycobacteriales > Nocardiaceae > Rhodococcus > Rhodococcus sp. NPDC003383. The sequence goes on from NZ_JBSFRG010000006.1 coordinate 192,120, forward strand.
TGGATTGGCGGCTGCTCAGCTCGCGACGACGGTTGCCATGTAGGGATCCATGACGTCGGTCAGGTTCTCCCACGGCACGGTGATCGTGACGAGCCCGACCGCGTGCGGCCCGACCTGGTAGTCGTCGAAGTGGATCTCCATGCCCGCGGGAGTCGGCAGCCAGTTCGCGAAGTTCGCCGTCTCGGGGGCGATGCCATCGGCGAAATATTCCGGACCGGCCGCGGTACCGGGCAACAGCAGAGCCGCCTGCTCGGACAGCCGGTTCAGCCCGGCCTGCAGGTCCGGGAACAGGTCCTGCAGCGTGATCGGGGCTGCGGTGTCCGTGTTCACCACGACCGTGGCGACCAGCGGTGTCGGGTGCGCGCCCGGCGGATTCGCGTTGTAGGAAGCGACGAGCAGACCTGCGACGACGTGCTCCCCGATGCGCGTCACCTCGTGTTCCTGTGTCGAGAGCGTGTAGCTCATGTCGTCGGAGCGTTGGATCCAGTCCTCGAGCGCTGCCCGCATCGACTCGTTGAACTCGGTGACGACGGCCGGGTCCCCGCCACTGATCTGCGGGATCACCACGTCGTAGTCGACCGTGTCGGTCGAGCCCGACACCAGGATCTCCTCGGCCCGATAGGGTGCGGACACCTCGGGTTTCTCGGAGACACCGGCAGACGGCTGCGAATGCGTCTGCTTCGAGCCGGGGGCGTCCGTTTCGGCGGCATCCATCTGCGTTGCGGCCGTGGCTGATTCGGGTACCGGCGTGCCGGATTCCGTTTCTCCACCACACGCGGCCAGCAGCACGGCCGCGGTCGTGCAGGCACCGGCAGCGAGCATTCGGGTCCATCGGCCGTTCATCCGCCTAGTCATCGTCCGCCTCCACCTTCGGGTTCTCGTCGGGGGTTTCCGCCGGAGTTCCGGGGGTTCCGGGCCGGCGGCGTCCGATGCGGGCGAGCAGCCGGACGATCAGGTAGACGATGCCGGCACCCAGGAGGAAGAACACGATCCACGGCAGTGCCACCCCGAGCGCGACGATCGAATCGCCGATCGCGGACCGCAGGTTGTCCCAGCCCGCGAGCACTCCGTCCCAGAAGCTGTCGCGGTCGTCGGGGCGGCGTGGTTCGGCGCTGATGTCGACGGTCAAGGTGGACAGGTCGATCTGATCCGACAGGTACCGCTGCTGCGCGGTGAGACTGTCCAGCTCCGCCTGACGATCCGCCAGCGCGTTCTCCGCCTCGATGAGATCGGCGGTGTTCGCGGCGGACTCCATCAGCGCCCGCAGTCGGTCCACGGATGCCTGCAGGGCGGAGATCCGCGCCTCGAGGTCCGTGTACTGCAGGGTGACGTCGTCGCGCGTGGTGGTCAGGCTGGTCACCTCACCGAGACCGCGGAGTTCGTCGATGGTGCCTTCGAGCCGGTCCGCCGGAACCCGCACCGTGAGCACGCTGCTGATCCCGGGCTGTTCGGTGACGGAGTCGACGCGACCGCCCGAGTCCTCGACGATCGTCACCACCTGCCGTCCGACCGCGATCGGATCGTCGGCGGTGATCATCAGGTGTCCGGTGACGATTTCCTTGCGTTCGGTCGCCTGCGTGTCGGCGGGGGCGGATTCGCGGGTGCCGTCGGCCAGGGACGGCGACGGCGGCATCGACGCGGACGGGGCGCTTCCGGAGTCGGAGCCGGTTCCGCCGCAGCCGGTGGCGAGCAGGGCTATCGCGGTGAGCAGGACCACCAGCAGCCGGTTCATGGCGGCGATCCTAACGAAAGTCGCGGGACTTCCCCGCCGTTCGCAGATCCATCCGCTGCAGCCGGTCCGCGACGACGGTGACCGCGCCCTCCGCGTTCTGCACCCGTCCGCGCACCAGCAGCGCCGGGGCGGTGTGCGCGAGCGTGCGGTATTTCGCCCACAGCCCCACCGAGCAGACGACGTTCACCATGCCGGTCTCGTCCTCGAGATTGAGGAAGGTCACGCCCGCGGCGGTCGCGGGTCGCTGCCGGTGGGTGACCGCGCCCCCGACCAGTACCCGTTTCCCATCGGGGATCTGCAGCAACCGTCCGGCGGGCACGACACCGAGCGCGTCGAGTTGCGGGCGCAGGAACTGCGTCGGATAGCTGTCCGGCGACACACCCGTAGCCCACACGTCCGCCGCGGCGAGTTCGACGTCGCTCATGCCGGGCAGTGCCGGCGCCTGCGTGGATGCCCCGATGCCGGGGAGCCGGTCGGGGCGTTGCCCGGCCGCTGCTCCCGCCGCCCACAGCGCTTCGCGGCGGGTGATCCCGAAACAGGTGAGTGCTCCCCCGGTGGCGAGCGATTCGGCCTGAGCGGTGGTCAGTTCCACCCGGGTCGTCAGGTCCGGGAACGACGTGTACGGCCCGTGCTCGTCGCGTTCGGCGACGATGCGTGCGGCCAGAGCGTCGCCGATATGCCGGACCGCGCCGAGGCCGAGCCGCACCTCCCGGCCCCGGTTCTCGGTGGTGGCGTGGGTGAGGCTCGCGTTGATGTCCGGTCCGTGCACGACCACCCCGTGCCGGCGGGCGTCGGCGACGAGGGACTGCGGGGAGTAGAACCCCATCGGCTGAGCGCGCAGCAGGCCCGCGCAGAATGCCGCCGGGTGATGCAGCTTGAACCAGGCGGAGTAGAACACGAGCGACGCGAAACTCTGCGAATGGCTTTCCGGGAAACCGAAATTCGCGAACGCATGCAATTTCTCGTAGATGCGGTCGGCGACGGCGCCGGTGATGCCGTGTCGCTCGCGCATACCGTCGTAGAGTCTGCCGCGCAACCGTTCCATCTTCTCCGTCGAGCGTTTCGCACCCATCGCGCGGCGCAACTGGTCGGCTTCGGCGGCGGTGAAGCCGGCCGCGTCGACGGCCATCTGCATGAGTTGTTCCTGGAACAACGGCACACCGAGGGTCCGTTTCAGCGACTTCTCCAGGCACGGATGGTCGTAGGTGACGGGTTCGAGTCCGTTGCGGCGCCGAATGTAGGGGTGCACGGATCCGCCCTGGATCGGACCGGGACGGATCAGCGCGACCTCGACCACCAGGTCGTAGAAGTTGCGCGGCTTCAGCCGGGGCAGTGTCGCCATCTGGGCGCGCGACTCCACCTGGAAGACCCCCACGGAGTCTGCGCGGCACAGCATTTCGTAGACGCCACGTTCGGTGAGGTCGAGCTGTGCGAGATCGACGGTGACGCCTTCGTTCTCGGCGACCAGGTCGATCATGTAATGCAGCGCGGAGAGCATGCCGAGGCCGAGCAGGTCGAACTTGACGAGTCCGGCTGCGGCGCAGTCGTCCTTGTCCCACTGCAGCACGCTGCGCCCGGGCATCCGCGCCCATTCGACGGGGCACACGTCGGCGATGGGTCGGTCGCAGATGACCATGCCGCCGGAGTGGATGCCCAGGTGCCGCGGGAGTCCTTCGATCTGCGCGGCGAGTTCGAGCACCGGACGCGGGATGTCTGTGTCGGTCTCGGTGGTGACGCCGTGCCAGCGGCTCACCTGACGGCTCCACGCGTCCTGCTGGCCCTGCGAGTGCCCGAGCGCGCGGGCCATGTCGCGGACGGCGGACTTGCCGCGGTAGGTGATGACGTTGGCGACCTGCGCGGCGTACTCGCGCCCGTACTTGCTGTAGACGTGCTGGATGGCTTCCTCGCGGCGGTCGGATTCGATGTCGATGTCGATGTCCGGGGGGCCGTCGCGTTCCGGGGACAGAAAGCGTTCGAAGAGCAGTTCGTTGCGCACCGGGTCGACGTTCGTGATGCCGATGGCGTAGCAGACGGCGGAGTTGGCTGCCGAACCTCTTCCCTGGCACAGGATGTCGTTGTTCTTGCAGAAGGTGACGATGTCGTGCACGACGAGGAAGTAGCCGGGGAAGTCGAGCCGGCCGATGACGTCGAGTTCGTGTTCGAGCTGCCGGTAGGCGGCCGGATTGCGTTCCGGTGGCCCGTAGCGGCGGTGCGCGCCGTCGAAGGTGAGTTTGCGCAGCCAGGTGAATTCGGTGTGACCGGCGGGTACGTCGAACGGCGGCAGATTCGGTGCGATGAGCCGCAGATCGAATGCACATTCGCGGCCGAGTTCCGCGGCGTGGTGCACCGCGTGGGGATGGGCGGCGAACAGCTGCGCCATCTCGGCACCGGAACGCAGATGACCGCCGCCGGTGGGGGCGAGCCTGCCCGCGGCGTCGTCGAGGCTCTGCCGATCGTGGACGGCGGCCATCGCCATGGCGAGACGCCTGCGGGACGGGTCCGCGAAGTGCGCCGCGGTGCTCGCGATGCAGGTCAGTCCGTGCGCCTCGGCGAGCGCAGCCAGGGCCGCATTGCGTTCGTCGTCGTCGGGCAGTCCGTGCCGGGTCAGTTCGACGGTGACGCGGTCGGCGCCGAACCGGTCGATCAGCTCGCGCAGGGCGGCCGCGGCCGCGTCGGGACCGCCGATCGCGAGGGCCCGCCGGACGTGCCCCCGACGGCAGCCGGTGAGGATCTGCCAGTGGTCGCCGGCGGCGTCGGCGAGCGCGTCGAGGTCGTAGCGCGGCGCGCCCTTGGTGCCGCCGACCAGGTGCGCGGCGGCGATCTGCCGGGACAGCCGCCGGTACCCTTCCTGCCCACGCGCCAGGACGAGCAGGTGCGCGTCGTCGAGGGTGAGCTCGGCACCGAACACGGTGGGCACCGCCAACTCCCGCGCAGCCTCGGCGAACCGGACGACGCCGTACATGCCGTCGTGGTCGGTGAGCGCGAGCGCCTCGAGGCCGAGTCGCGCAGCCTCCTCGACCAGCTCCTCGGGTGTGGAGGCACCGTCGAGGAAGCTGAACGCCGAATGCGTGTGCAGTTCGGCGTACGGCACGACCGGCCCGTCCGGTCGGCGCACCCGGGCCTCGTACTCGGGGCGGGTGCGCGACCAGGCCGGGCTGTCGCTGCCGTCGCCGGGGAACTCCGGTTCGCGGCGGGGCCGGCCGGACAGAACCCGTTCGAGCTCCGCCCACGTGGGCGGGCCGTTACTCCATCCCATGCGCACCCACCTCGAACTCGAACACGTGTTCGATGATAGCGGATCATCCCGCGGCGGCCGACGCAAGAACTGCGAGCACACTTGTCGAGGGTCGGGCCATTCACCAGAATCCCACGCCGAGCGTGCTGTTCGTCGAGCGGTGTTGGGCTGCGGGTGATGTCATGTCGCGGCGATCGGTGAGGGCGGCCACGGCCGGTTCGCTGTGTTGTCCCGGCAGGATCCGGAGCGCCGGCCGGGCGAGGACTACTCGCCGAGCCGCTCGTCCGCGTAGACGACCATCGCGTCCCGCTGAAATTCGGCCAGACCCTCGGCGATCTTCTCGTAGTTCGCCTTGAACCGCTCGTCGTCCACATACATCTGCCCGAGACATTTGTACGCGTCCCGGTTCGGGGTCCACATGCGGCATATGCCCTGGTATTGCACATGGATCTCGGCCTGGACCGCCACGTCGCCGACCGGGGTGCCCGCGGCCATGAACTCGGCCATACGGATCATCGCCGCGGTCAGCTCACGCTGCATACGCTCGATGTCCTCGACAGTCATCGTTGCGGTGTTGCGCCGAGACTGCTCGAACTCCTCCGGCCAGCGCTCGCGGGCCTCGTCGTCGTACCGGGTGTGGTCGAAGCCCTCGAACAGGTTCTCCGGGCGGTTGATCTCGACTGCCATTTCCGTCTTCCCTTCGAGTTCGGCGATGGTGTGCGCCACGGTGTCGGCCATCCGCGTCAGGCGGTCGCGCTCTCCGAGAAGGCGGATGTGCTGGCGCCTGAGGGCGGCGAGCGTGTCCGGCTCGGAGTCGACCGCCTCGGCGATCTCGGCGAGGCCCAGGCCGAGTTCGCGCAGGACGAGGATCTGCTGCAAGCGCAACAGTTGCGCATCCTCGTAGTAGCGGTAGCCGTTGGTGCCCACGTAGGCGGGCTCGAGCAACCCGATGTCGTCGTAATGCCGCAAGGTGCGGGCGGTGACGCCCGACATCCTCGCCACATCCGCGATCGACCAGCTCATGGTGCTTCCCATCTTCCGTGAGGCCGGTCGATCCGGCCTCGTCTTCGACCGTAGAAGTTGCCGTTACGTGAAGGTCAAGCAGGAATGCGCCGGATCAGCCGAGAATTCGGTCCGCACGCCACATCATCCAGAAGTAGCCCGATGTCGCCGGACACGCCATTTCAGGGGCTCGATGTTCGAACAGTCCTGCGCTCGACAGCACACAGGAACCCTCCGTCACAGAAACTCGCTCGTACGCAGTAAGATTCGTGGTCGTGTGACAGCAGGTTCAGCGGGATCCTCCGTCCGCCGCCGTCGCTGCAGGGGCGTATGTGCCAGCGGTCGTACCATATTCGCGCCGGTGTGCGGGAAGCCCCCCGGCCCCGGCGACGCTGTGCGATGATGGCGAGATGCAGAGTGGGTGATCCCGTCCGATCGACAACGCTGCCGAAGGAGGTCACGATGACCGTGCCCGACACCAGGATCGATCCGGAACTCGTCGACGTGTACAAGGACCTTCACCGCCACCCCGAACTCGGGTTCCAGGAGCACCGCACCGCTTCGATCGTGGCAGAACGGCTGCGCGCAACGGGATTCGACGTGACAACCGGGATAGGCAAGACCGGTGTGGTCGGTGTCCTGAAGAACGGCACCGGCCCGACCGCACTGCTGCGGGCGGACATGGATGCCCTGCCCGTCCGCGAGGACACCGGCCTCGACTACGCCAGCACCGTCACAGCCACCGACGAGCGCGGCAAGACCGTGCCGGTCGCTCACGCGTGCGGCCACGACCTGCACACCACCTGCCTGCTGGGCGCAGCGCAGATTCTGGCGGACGACAGATCCGCCTGGACCGGCACGGCGATGCTGGTGTTCCAGCCCGCCGAGGAACTGGGCGCGGGCGCCCAGGCGATGGTGGACGACGGCTTGTTCGAGCGATTCCCGACACCGGATGTCGTGCTCGGCCAGCATGTGGCACCGCTGCCTGCCGGCAAGATCGCCGGGCATCCCGGCCCCTCGTACGCGGCATCCGATTCGCTGCGTATCCGCCTCGCAGGCAAGGGCGCACACGGTTCGATGCCGGAGGCTTCGGTCGATCCCATCGTCCTGGCCGCAGCAACGGTCCTGCGTCTCCAGACCATCATCTCCAGGGAGATTCCGAGCACCGCCACCGCTGTCCTCACCGTCGGTTCGATCCACGCCGGCGACGCGGCGAACGTGATCCCCGGCTACGCCGAGATCCAGTTGAACATCCGTAGCTACGATCCCGCGGTGCGGCGCCGGATTCTCGACAGCGTCGAACGCATCGTGCGCGGCGAAGCCGCGACCGCCGGCACACCGGACGAGCCCACGATCACCGAGATCGAGCGCTTCCCCGTCGTATCCAACGACCCCGCCGCCCTGAGCCGGAGCCTCGACGCCCTCGGAGATCTGCTGGGGCACGACAACATTCTGGATCCGGGCGCCGGCGCGGGAAGCGAAGACGTCGGCATCCTCGCCACCAGCTGCGGGGCCCCGTTGTCGTACTGGCTGCTCGGAGGCGCCGATCCTTCGTTGTTCACCACGGGTGACATGACAGACCCTGCGCTGCTGACAGTGCCGTCCAACCACTCGCCGCACTACGCCCCCGTCATCGAACCGACGCTTCCGATCGGGGTCCGTGCGCTGGTGACCGCAGCCCGCACCTGGATGCCGGCGGCGGGCAGCGAGTAGCCGGCCGTGGGATCAGCGCCGGAACAGTGAACGAAAAGTCGCGCGCCGGTCCTGAACCGGCGGGGCGTCCTGGCTGCAGGTGCAGCGGTCGGCGGTGGGCACGGAGCGCATGACCGCGTCGACGTGCCGGCCGCATCCTCCCCAGCCGGTCTTGCCGCAGCGGGAGCAGGTGACGGGGTAACACATGGAATCCTCCAGGGATCGATCGTTCGTGGAACTCGTGGAAGCAGGGGGCGGCCGCCGGTGCTGCCCGGGTGATCACGCCGGGACGTGGGCCTCGGCCCAGGCGTTGTAGCCACCGACCAGGTCCGAGACGCCGTCGAAACCGTGGGCCCGCAGCAGCGAGGCCGCCACGCTCGAGCGCCACCCACCCGCGCAGTGCACCACGATCGGTTTGTCGCCCGGCACCTGATCCACGCGGGTTCGTATCTGCGCCAACGGAATCGGCACCGCTCCGGGGATGGTGCCGAACTCGCGCTCACCGGGATTGCGGATGTCGACGAGGGTCACCGCATCGGCGGCGAGCAACCGATCGAGCTGCTCGACGGTGGTGCGCGGCGCGGCCTGGATCAGCCCGGTCAGTTCCGCGGGAAACACCCCGTCCCGGTCGACGGTGAGATAGCCCGCCGCACCATCCGAACCGATCCGGGCCAGGCGCACCGCCGCATCCTGTTCCTCACCGGGGTAGGTGATCAGCACGATCTTCTCGCCGACATCGGCGACCATGCCGCCGGTCTCGGCGAAACGGCCGTCGAATCCGACGTTGACCGAACCGCGCAGGTGCCCGGCGGCGAAGTCGTCGACGCTGCGCGCATCGAGCACGCGGGTGCCGGCGGCGAGTTCGGCCCGCACCTGCGTGGGTGTCAGTTCGGGGATGGTGCGATCCTGCGCGAGGAGCGGGTGGATCCGCTTGTTCATCGCGGCGTCGACCGAGAAGTACGACGGAGCGGCCGGTTGCCCCTCGGTGATCAGGGCGACGAAGGCGGCCTCGGTCATCGGCTGCACCGACGGGTTCGTCGCCCGCTGCTCGCCGATCGTGGAGGTCAGTTCCGCCGACAGATTCTTCCCGCACGACGAGCCTGCGCCGTGCGCCGGCATGACGGTGACCTCGTCCGGAAGGGCCAGCAGCTTCTCGTGCACGGTGCGGAACATGGCGCGGGCCAGATCGGCGGTCGATCCTTCGCCGAGGTTGACCAGGTCCGGGCGGCCGACGTCGCCGATGAACAGCGAGTCACCGGTGAGCACCGCGGTCGGGACGGCGCCGGGGCGCTCACGCACCAGCACCGAGATCGACTCCCAGGTGTGCCCCGGTGTGGCCAGGATCTCGAGTTCGACCTCGCCGAGGGACAGTCGCTCACCTTCACGCAGCCGGCGGATCGGATAGTCGGTCTCGGCGGCCTCCCCGAAGCCGATCCACGCGCCCGTGGCCGCGACCAGTTCGAGATGACCGGACACGAAGTCGGCGTGGAAGTGCGTGTTGATCACCCCGTCGATGGTCAGGCCGTATTTCGTTGCGTTGTCGAGGTATTCGGTGATGTCACGACGCGGGTCGACCACGACGGCCCGGCCGGTGCTCTCGTCGCCGATCAGATACGACGCGTGGGAGAGGCACTCGATGTAGTACTGCTCGAGAATCATGGACTCCTCCGTGACTGGTGCCGGATGGGTTCCCGGGGATTTCCGGGGCGATGTGGACAGGTTGGCATATACCCCCTAGGGTATGTCAAGTACCCCCTGGGGTATTCCCCCTGCGGTGCAGATGCCCGCCACCCCCCGAATCGAAAGGCCCCCATGACCGAGCCCACTGCCGTCACCATCGATCCGATCGCTCTGCGCGAGCTGACCGGCTCCGGCAAGAACGTGCGCATCGTCGACGTCCGGACGCCGGGCGAATTCGAGTCCGTGCACATTTCCGGCGCCTACAACGTGCCGCTCGACCTGCTACGCGAGCACCGTGACGAGTTCCTCGCCCATTTCGACGAGGACGTCGTGCTGGTGTGCCGCTCCGGGCAGCGGGCCGCCCAGGCCGAGGAGACCTTGCGCACCGCGGGACTGTTCAACCTCCGCATCCTCGACGGCGGCATGCTCAGCTGGGAAACGGCCGGCCTGCCCGTTCGCCGGGGCGCCCAGCGCTGGGACCTCGAACGCCAGGTCCGGCTCGTCGCGGGTTCACTCGTCCTGACCTCGGTCCTGGCCAGCGTCGCCGTCCCGAAGCTCAAGTGGCTCGCGGCCGGTGTCGGCGGCGGGCTCGCGTTCGCCGCGGTGTCGAACACCTGCGCGATGGGCGCCGTGCTGTCGAAGCTGCCCTACAACCGCAGCGCGTCGTGCGACCCCCGGACCATTGTGGCCCAGCTGACCGAGCCGACGAACAACCCGAACGGACACCGGTCGTGAGCGCACCGACAGCAGAAGGTACGAGATGACGTGGGTGCTCGCGCTCGGGTTCGGCGCTGTGATCGGTGTGCTGCTGGGACTGCTCGGCGGGGGCGGATCGATCCTCGCCGTCCCCGCGCTGGTCTTCGGCCTGGGACTGGGAATCGAGCAGGCGATCCCGATCTCGCTGATCGTCGTGGGCACGGCCTCGGCAGTGGGCGCGCTACCGAAGGTGCGCGCCCATCAGGTCCAATGGCGTCTCGCCGGGATCTTCGCCGCCACCGGGATCCCGGCCACCTTCGCCGGCAGCGCCGTGGGCCGGTTGCTGCCCGAGTCGGTGTTGCTGATCGGGTTCGCGGTGGTGATGGTCGTCGCGGGAGCGCGCATGCTCGCAGACAACGGCAGCACCGGAACCGCGTGCTCCATCCAGGGATCCGGGATCAACTGGCGCAGGTGCGCTTCGCGCTCGATCCCGGCGGGCATCGCGGTAGGTTTTCTCACCGGATTGTTCGGCGTCGGAGGCGGTTTCCTCATCGTTCCCGCCCTCGTGCTCATGCTCGGTGTCGAAATGCCCGTCGCGGTGGGCACCTCACTGGTGATCATCGTCGCCAATTCCGCGGCCGGGCTGGTCTCACACCTGAGCGGCACGAGCATCGACTGGGCCGTCACGGCCGCGTTCGCGGGTACCGCGATCGTCGGGTCGCTGATCGCCGGGCGGGTGGGAACGCGCCTGGACACCGATCGGCTGCGACACTGGTTCGCCTATCTGGTCTTCGCCGTGGCGGCATATGTACTGGTCGACGTCGTCGCGCTACGCTGACTCCGAGATCGATACCCCCGGGGGTACACTGACGTCAGTTCCAGGAAAGGACACTTCTATGGTCGGCGACGAAGACAGCATCGCTCTCGTACTCAACAGGCTCCGCCGCGCGCAAGGCCAGCTCGCGGGAGTGATCTCGATGATCGAGCAGGGTCGCGACTGCAAGGACGTCGTCACCCAACTCGCCGCCGTTTCCCGGGCACTGGACCGCGCCGGATTCAAGATCGTCGCGACCGGCCTCCGGGAATGCCTGACCGGCACGGACCGGGAAGGCAAGGAACCGATGACCGAGGCAGAGCTCGAAAAGCTCTTCCTCGCTCTGGCCTGAGCACCGTTCTCGCTCGAGTACCGCTCTCGCCCGAGCACTCCGAGTGAAAGGCACACACATGACGGCACTGGCATTGTCGACGACTCTGCACACCTCGTTCGCCGAGGCGGTCGAGCGAACCCGGAAAGCACTGGCCGACCAGGGTTTCGGCATACTCACCGAGATCGACATGAAAGCCACGCTGAAGGCGAAACTCGGCGAGGACATGGAGGACTACCTGATCCTGGGTGCCTGCAACCCACCGCTGGCGCATCGCGCGGTGAACGTCGACCGGCAGATCGGGCTGTTGTTGCCCTGCAACGTCGTGGTTCGCGCCGATCCCGCCGACCCGGGCGCGGTACTGGTCGACGCGATGAACCCCCGGCTGATGGTCCAGGTCGCCGACCAGCCGGGACTCGGTGAGGTCGCCGACGACGCCACGGTCGCTCTACAGGCAGCCATCGACTCCCTCGCTGCGACCGCGACGAACTGACTCCCGTCACCGCACGGTGCTCGCATACAGCGTCTGGGCGCACGTGCCGATCAACCCGGTCGTATCGCTCAGACGCGCGTACGCCGCCGCGCCGTGCCCGGGCATGCTGTGGGTGACCGCATCGATGCCGATCCAGTCACCGACCGGATCACGGTGCAGGACGACATGCAGATCCGCGTTGATCGCGGGAAACCGCCCCGGATGCGCCGCGAGACTCATTCCACTCGACGAGTCGGCCAGGATCAGCACCCGCTGCCAGGGACTCGGCTCTTCCCCGGCCACGAGGGCGCACAGGGAGCGTCCCCAGGCCGCGGCAGGACCGAACTCGGCGAAACTTCCTGTGGTGAAACGGAACTGCGTCGCAGCGAGATACCCGTCCATGTTGGCCCCGGGAATGACACCTCCGTCCCGCGCGTGATCCGGGTCGGTGTCCAGCACCGTCGGCGCGAGGTCGACGGCCGGGTAGTCGTCGTCGATGCGGGCGAGCCGCCACGCCCGGACGGACAACACCGGCCGCTCGCCCACCACACCGGTCGCTTCGATCAGGGCGGTGCGTTTGCCCGGACGGACCACCGAGGTGGTCACGGTGATGGGCGCGACCGGGATCGGCGCGAGAATGTCCACCGACACGCGTCCGAGCCGCTGACCGTCGGCGACGTGGTGCCGTTCGATCTCCCCGGTCAGCAGCGCCGAGGGCGGACCGGCGTGCTGGGTCTGCGGCCCCCACGGTCCCGCCGTCGCCGGCGTGCTCTCGAAGGTCGATTCGTCGCGGCGTTCGTAGAAGCCGTCCACCCCGGTTCACCCCCACCCGCTCCCACCGGAGACCTTCCCCGGACGTTCCTCTACTCCTAGCATTCGGGAGTACCGCCGCGCGGCAGGAACGCGCAGCGCTGCGATCGCACGCACGGAATCGAGGTGGTCGCGATGACCGGAGCTTCGGACGGGGTGATCCGCCGCGCGGTTCCGGCCGAAGCAGAGGCTCTCGCCGACCTGCAGGCCGATTGCTGGGACGACGCCTACACGGGACTGATCGACCCCGCGATCCTGGCCGGTCTCCGTGATCCCGACGAACGCGCCCGACGCATCGAAACCTGGCGGACCCGGGCACCGAACGCTCTCGTCGTCGAACTGCCCGACGGAAGCCTGGCGGGCTTCGCCACGAGCGGCCCACCCGACGAACCCGCCGCGCCGACTCCCCTGCAGCTGTACGCGCTGTACGTGCGGGGCTCCCACTGGGGACTCGGCTACGGCCGGCGGCTTCTCGACGCGGCACTGGGAGAGCAACCGGCCCACCTGTGGGTGCTCGAGACGAACATCCGCGCGCAACGGTTCTACGCGCACGCGGGATTCGGCGGTGACGGGCACATCCGACGGGAACCCGTCGGGACGCTGGTTCGCTGGGTACGTGACTAGCGATCGTGCGTCCTCGGGTCCTTCCGGCAGCCCGGCGGGCAGGCCGCCCGCAGAGCCGCCGGTGTCCGATTTGCGGTAAGGTCGACGACGAACCGGCGAAATGGGGGGCGGGTGGACATCTTCTACATTGCGTGTCTCGCAATGGGTCTGGTGGGGGTCGTGGGGACCCTCGTGGTCGGGGAAACCGGATCGGAACTCGGAGACGCCGGTGACGGTCTTCCGTTCCTGAATCTCACCACCGTCGCCACAGCGCTTCTCGGAATCGGCGTAGGAGGCGGTACCGCAACACTTCTCGGATTCGGATCCGTTGCGGCTGCGGTCGCCGCAGCGTGCACAGCGCTCGTCCTGATCGTCGTGACCCGAGGTGTTCTTCTGCCGTATCTGCTACGGCAGCAGGGCAACTCCCACACCGGACGCCTCTCGTACATCGGACTGACCGGCGTCGTCACGCTGTCGATCGAACCCGGTGGCTGGGGCGAGGTCGCGTTCACCGACACCGAGGGCAACCGGGTAAGGTCCCGCGCCGTCACCGCGGAAGAGATTGCGCTGCCTGCGAATTCCCACGTCTACATCGGAGACGTCGACGAGCAGGTCGTGCACGTCGTGTCGATCCCGGACGATCCCCGCACCGGTCTGCACATGCCCGAATCGAACTGAGGATGACTACATGATCGTTGTCGCGGTCGCCGTCGTGGTGGCTCTGGTGGTGTTCGTCGGAGTGCCACTCGTCTATGTCCGGAACTACATCAAGGTCCCCCCGAACGAGGTTGCGGTCTTCACGGGTCGCGGAAAGCCGAAGGTCGTGCGGGGCGGGGCCCGTTTCAAGATCCCCGGTATCGAGCGGGTGGACATCATGTCGCTCGAACCGTTCAACGTGAGCATCAACCTCCAGAACGCCCTGTCGAACGACGGTGTGCCGGTGAACGTCGAAGCGGTCGGCCTGGTGCGCATCGGATCCGCCGACGAGGCCGTTCAGACCGCGGTCCAGCGATTCCTCACCTCCGACCTCGACGAACTGCGCCGGCAGATCAACGAGATCCTCGCCGGTTCGCTGCGCGGCATCACCGCCACGATGACCGTCGAGGATCTGAACTCGAACCGTGAGACGCTCGCGCGCAGCGTCGTCGACGAGGCCGGCAGCGACCTCGCCCGCATCGGCATGGAAGTCGACGTCCTCAAGATCGCCGGGATCAGCGACAACAACGGCTATCTCGAATCCCTGGGTCAGCGCCGGATCGCCGAGGTCAAGCGGGACGCCGCGGTCGGCACCGCGAACGCCGAACGCGACGCCCAGATCCAGTCCGCGAAGGCGAGGCAGGAAGGCGCGGTCGCGCAGGCCCAGGCCGACACCGCCATCGCCGCCGCGAACCAGGCCCGCGACGTCGAGCTGGCGAAGCTGCGCGCCCGGACGGAGGCGGAGAACGCCGAAGCCGATCAGGCCGGTCCCCTGGCGCGGGCGACCGCGGAGAAGGCGGTCCGGATCGCCCAGGAGCAGGCCGAAGCCGCGCAGGTCGAAGCCCGCATCGAGGTCGAGAAGCGTCGCGCCGAACAGGCGAAGGCGGCCCTCGAAGCCGACGTGATCGCCCCTGCGGAGGCGGAACGTCAGGCCGCGGTCGCTCGTGCCGAAGGTGAGAAGCAGGCGACGATCCTGCGGGCCGACGCTGCCGCCGAGGCCGCGCGCCGGTCGGGTGCAGCGGATGCCGATGCCCGCAAACTCGCCGCCGCCGCAGTGCGCACCGAGCAGCTGGCCGAAGCCGAGGGCATCAAGGCCCGCCTCGAAGCCGAGGCCGAGGGCCGCAAGGCCGCCGCCGACGCATTGCGTGCCGAACAGCAGGCCGAGGCCGACGGTCTGCGCGCCCGGCTCGAGGCAGAAGCGAGCGGTAAGCAGGAGATCGCGGCGGCACTCAATGCGTACAGCCCGGCCGCTGCGCAACTGCTCATGCTGCCGGACGTCCTCGCGGCTCTGGTCGAGGCGACGGCCGCGGCCGCGAAGCCGGTGGGCGAGATCGACCGCATCTCGATCGTCGGGGGCGCCGACGGCGTGTCCGGGTCGGTGGGTTCGATCCTCGGGATCAGCCCATCGACCATCGCCGGCGTGATCGAGACACTCGAAGCCTCCGGTATCGACGTCAGCGGCATGCTCGGGTCCGTCGGAAAACGCCCCGCAACGACTGCGGCCACCGCCCCCGTCTCCGCTGCACCGATCGCGAAGGTCGACGCCGCGCACAATGGCAGTAGTTAGGTAGATGCGTCTTTCGGGCTGCGCGAGCGGCCCGAAAGACGCGCTGCGCGGCGTGCCATCGGCTTCGGCCCGTGGGATGACGGAAGGATTCCGGCATGGCTCGACCCACAGAGCAACCTCGGCCGAAGAACGCCGCGATCCTCGCTCTCGAGGCTCGTCTGTCGTCGAATCCCGTCGGTCGCGTCGTCGAGCGGACGCTGGTGGGACTGGCACAGATCGAGCTGGTGGACCGGGCGATGACACTGGCCGCTCAGCTGTTCACGTCCGTACTGCCGGTGCTCATGGCCGCGTCGATCGTCGCCGACACGACCGTGGTGCGACGCACCGTGCAGGACCGCTACCGCATCGACACCTCGCTCCTCTACCCCGGCGACGCCCTGCCGATGATCCCGCAGACCGCCGCGTTCGGGGTGGTGGGCGTGATCATGGTCGTGATCGGCGGGACGTCGTTCGCGCGCGCTCTCGGCCGCATGTACGGAAAGGTATGGCACACACCGAGCCTCGGGTTGTCCGATGCCTGGCGGTGGTTCGCGGTCCTGTTCGTCGTGGCCGGCTCGATTCCGCTCGTCGCGCTGATCCAGCTGTCGGAGATTCCGATCCTGATCCTGGTCGGCCAGTGGTGCCTGTGGACGTGCGTGTGGGCGGGATGCCCCTACCTGCTGACGGTGGGGTTCGTCTCCGGCCGAGTCCTGTGGATCACCGGGATGATCACGGCGACGTTGCTCACCGGGCTCGATGCAGCGAGCCGCATCGTGATGCCGCGGGTGATCGCAGACTCGTATGCGCACTTCGGCGTACTCGGAATCGTGTTCAGCGGGATCGGCTGGCTGTTCGTCTTCGCGGTGGTGCTCGTGGCCGCACCGGTGATTGCCGAAGCTTCGATGACGGACCGCGTTCCGGCGTACTCTGTGCCCACCGCCACGTCGGATTCGCGGTCGTCCGACCGTCCTCCCGGGGCGAACGACTCGGCAGGAACCGAAAGCGATGGCTCCGACGGGAGGTCGTGAATGCTGCACCTGGTGATTCCCTCGAGCCAACGTCGTGACCTCGGCGAACTCGAAGACCGCCTGGACCTGTCCGTCGGTGATGCCGGGGCGAAACGTTCGGCATTCTGGGTGATGCTGACACTGTCCGCCGTGATCGCGGTGGCGGGCGTGGTGAGCGACTCGACCGCAACCGTGATCGGCGCGATGATCGTGGCACCGCTGTCCACGCCGATACTCGGTGTGGGCCTAGGCATCACCGTCGGGCGCGGATCCCTGATCGTTCGCAGCCTGCTGTACATCGCCGCCGGCATCGTGCTGGTCGTCCTGCTCGGCGTCGTATTCGCTCAGGTACTCGCGAATCCGGCTTCCGTGCTGAGCAACTCGCAGGTTCTCGGGCGTACCTCCCCCACCCTGATGGATCTGACCGCCGCTCTCGCGACCGGCCTCGTCGGGGCGGTCGCGATTACACGCCGCGACGTCGGCGACGTCCTGCCGGGCGTCGCCATCGCGATCTCCCTCGTTCCGCCACTTGCCGTCGTCGGAGTCTGCCTGGGCTCGGGAGCCGGGGCTCTGGCAGCAGGGGCGTTCATCCTCTTCGCCTCCAACGTGATCGCGATGATCATCACCGCGACCGTCGTTCTCGTCGCCGCCGGTTACTCCGCGGAGGACAGTCTCAGGACCGGGCGACGGCGTGCGTACGTGATCCTCACGATCGCGCTGGTCGTCGTCGCGGTGCCGATGGTCGTCAACTCCCTCGCGTCGCTGTGGGCGCGGCAGGTTTCCAACGTGACGCAGCAGTGGCTCGGCTCGACGCCCGGAGCCGAGGTCACGGACGTGGCGTGGCAGGGCGACACCGTCACCGTGTCCGTACTCGGTCCCGCCGAACTACCCCCGTTGAGCGAGTTGGAAGATGCCGTCGACGGGCTCTTCCCGTGGGATCCCGAACTCCAGGTCGTTCACACCGTCGGGTCTCGCGTCGAGCCGGAGTAGTGGCGGTCCCGTCAGCGGCGACGAGCAACGAGATGCACCTCGGGAAACCGGTGGTACCCGGTGTCGGGACGGCTGACCGTCCGCCACATCTCGTCGAATCCGGCGGCGGCGAGTGACTCGGCGAGCCGGTCCGGGTGCCACCGCCAGGCCGGTGCGACGGCGTGATCGAACTCGACGACCTCTCCCGCTTCGTCGGTGGATTGTGCCGCGACCGCGACCACCGCACCGGGGGAGGTCCTGGATGCCCAGCCGGCGAGCACGTCGAGAATTCCGCTGGGTGGCACGTGGATCAGGCTGAACCGGGCGATGATCGCCGCGATACCGCGGCCGCCGAGATCGGTGGAGGCGAGGTGCGCGTCGTCCCGTTCGAAACGGAGGCCCGGGTACAGATCCCGCGCGATCCGGAGCATCTCCCGGCTCGGATCGACGCCGACGACGTCCAGTCCCCTGCTCGAGAGATCGGCGGTGACGTGGCCGACGCCGCAGCCCACGTCGACCACGAGACCGTCGGCCGGACCGTCGCGCACCGATTCGGCGAACGCTGCGACCACCGCACGCTCGAGGGGAGTCGTGTACGTGGCGGGAAAGGTGTCGGCGTAGAGGTCGGCAACCGCGTCGTATCCGGGCTGATCCATCACCGGATCGTCCCAGAAGACTCTCGGACGCGAACCCGCGAATACGAAGAAGAGAGGCACTGCGCCTCTCTCACTTTCAACGTATAGCGCACCCGGGGTCTTGCGGCAAGGCCCCGCTCGTGCCGCACAATCGCTGGCCGTAGCGGAAACCCATGATCGCAGCGGTGAGGGAAGTGAGGCGCACATGTCGATCCGAGGGTATGAGGACGAGCTCCGGTCCGAGCGCAGTTGTGTAGCCGGCCTGTACGCGCGGCTCGATGCCGAGCGGGCGGAGGCGAAGGCGCGGTATGCGGCCGCGTTGCGGGGCAGCGGCGGGACGCTCGTGGATCGCGAGGTCGAGGTGCGCACGCTGGCCCGGGAGGTGCAACGGCTGAACGTCGCGGAAGGCGGGCTGTGCTTCGGCCGGCTCGACACGCCGACCGGCGAAGTCTCCTACATCGGCCGGATCGGCATGTTCGACCGGACGAACGAATACGAACCACTGCTGCTCGACTGGCGCGCCCCGGCGGCACGCCCGTTCTACGTCGCGACCGGCTCCCACCCGGAAGGCATGCGGCGGCGCCGACAGTTCCACACCCGTGGACGCGAGGTCGTCGAGTTCACCGACGAAGTCCTCGGCCGCCCCGACGGTCGTGAACGCGGCGGCCGGGGTGATGCCGCGCTGCTCGCGGCGGTGAACGCGCCGCGAGGGCAGGGCATGCGCGACATCGTCGCGACCATCCAGGCCGAACAGGACGCGATCATCCGCCTCGACCATCCGGGCGTGCTGGTCATCGAGGGCGGACCCGGCACCGGCAAGACCGCCGTCGCCCTGCATCGCGTCGCATACCTGCTCTACACGCAGCGCGAACGGATGCAGCGTCACGGGGTGCTCGTCGTCGGACCGAACCCGACGTTCCTGGACCACATCGCCCACGTCCTGCCGTCGCTCGGCGAGACGAACGTGGTGTTCGCGACCACCGGCGATCTCGTGCCCGGCCTTCACGTCACCGCCGAGGACACCGCCGAGGCCGCGCGATCGAAGGGTTCGGTGGCCATCCTGGAGGTGCTGACCGCCGCGATCGCGGACCGTCAGCGCCTGCCGCAGGACCCGGTGCTCGTCGAACTCACGGACGTCACCGTGCGACTCGACGCCGAGATCGCTCGGTGGGCACGGGACGAGGCCGGCGCGAGCGGTCTTCCGCACAACCAGGCCCGGGCCGTGTTCACCGACGTCGTGACATGGGCGCTGACGGAACGGGCGATCGCTCGTATCGGCCGGGGCTGGCTGTCCCGCGACGACCGCGCGGCGTGGGAGAACCTGCGCGAGGACCTGCGCGGCGAACTCGCCGGGAACGATGTCTTCACCCGAGTTCTCGACGACCTGTGGCCGGTTCTGACACCGGAAACACTGTTGTCGGAGCTGTTCTCGTCACCCGCCCGGCTGCGGGCGGCCGGCGGCGACGACGTGCTCCTGCGCGAGCACGGCGACGCGTGGACCGTGTCCGACGTGCCACTGCTCGACGAACTCGTCGACCTCCTCGGCACCGTCGACACCGTCGAGGCGGCCGAGGCGGCCGAGTCCGAGCGAAAGAGGGAAACCGCCTACGCTGCCGGGGTTCTCGACCTCATGACGAACCGTGAGGATCACATGGACGACGAGGACCACCTGTTCGCCACCGACCTGCTCTACGCCGAGGATCTCGCGGACCGCTTCGTCGAACGCGACACCCGAGACCTCGCCGAACGTGCCGCCGCGGATCGGGATTGGACATACGGGCACGTCGTGGTCGACGAGGCGCAGGAATTGTCCGAAATGGACTGGCGGGTGCTGATGCGACGCTGCCCCAACCGATCGTTCACGGTGGTGGGCGATCTCGCACAACGCCGGTCACCGGCGGGAACGTCGTCCTGGGACGTGATGCTCGAACCGTACGTGCCCGGCCGCTGGATGTACCGGTCGCTCTCGGTGAACTACCGTACCCCCACGGAGATCATGAGCGTCGCAGCCGCGTTGCTCGCCGGGTTCTCGCCCGACACAACCCCACCGGAGTCGGTGCGCGCATGTGGAGTCGCCCCGTGGTCCCGGTACGTCGGCGACGACGACATCGCCTCGGCGATCGAAGAATTCGTCCGCGACGAGTCCGGACGCGAGGGCACCAGCGTCGTGATCGGTCCGCCCGATGTACCCGGTGCGGTCGCGGCGTCCGAAACGAAGGGCCTCGAGTTCGACGCGGTGCTGGTGGTCGATCCGGATCGGATTCTCGCCGACGGTCCGCGCGGCGCGGCCGAGTTGTACGTCGCGCTCACCCGCGCCACGCAGCTGCTCGGCGTCCTCCACCGGACGCCGCTGCCGCCGGCGCTGTGCGGTCTCGTCGATATCTCTTCGTCGTCGGGCTCCGAGCACGACGTCGCAGCGGGTATGCGCCCTTGAGCGGTACTCTCCGATCTCATACCCCGATCGCCCCGAACGGAGAACGGCATCCGGAGGCCGCATGTCCGCAGTTGTCTGGCTCGCAATCGCCGTCCTGGCCGGCGTGATTCTGGACCGCGCCGCCCTGTACGCCGAGCGTCGCGGCTGGATCTACTGGCGCAAACGCAAGCCGCCGGTGAACGGCGGGGCGGTCATGGGCGCATTCGGCGAGATCCAGACGCTGCTGTCACCGTCGTATCGCCACGTCGCCGAGGAACAACAGCGGCAGCGCACCTCGCGGCACGATCAGGGCACCGGTGCCGATCCGCTGGGCGTCGACCTCGACGCCGGAACGGTGCGACTGCACAGCCCGGACGACTGATCCCCAGATGTCGGTGGGTCTCGCTATAGTTCGAACATGCTTTCGAACAGCGTCGAAGGGGAGGTCGTCGGGGCGCGGCTGTCCGCCCTCGACGCCGCGGTGGACGGCCTGCTCGAGGACGATCTGACCGGCTTGTCGAACGACGACCTGGTCGAGTTCTTCCAGCGCTTCGAAACCGTCCTGCGCAAGGCCACTGCCGTCGGGCACCGGGCGATCGTCGAGGCCACCGAACGCACGATTCCGGGGCATCTCGGATGCCGCTCGGTCAACGACTTCCTGGTCGGAACCCTGCGGATCTCCGCCGCGGACGCGGCCCGGCGGGTCAAGGGCGCGAAGAAGGTCGGCACCTGGCATTCCCTCGACGGCGAGGACCTGGAACCGGAACTGCCCGCCACCGCTGCCGCGGCGCGCTCTGGCGCGATCGGGCCGGATCATGTCGCGGCCGTCGCGAAGACCATGCGGAAGGTGCCGCGCACGGTCGGGTTCGACGAGATCACCGTCGCCGAGCAGATCCTCGCGGACGCGGCCTGCTCGGTCACGCCCGACGATCTCGTGAAACTCGGCGCGCATCTGCTCGCGTACCTGAATCCGGACGGGGACGTGCCGGACGAGAAGGAACGCAAACGACGGCGCGGTCTGCGGATCGGCAAGCAGCGCGTCGATCTCATGACCCCGATCTCCGGGCTCATCGACCCCGAAACCCGCGCCCTGCTCGAACCGGTCCTGGCGAAACTCGCCCGCCCCGGCATGAACAATCCGGACGATCCCGAATCACCTTCCGGTGACGTCGAATCCGAGACCCTCGACCGCGACGCCCTCGCCAAGGCCGCCGCCCGCGACACCCGCACCGCGGTGCAACGCAACCACGACGGACTGAAAGTCGCCCTGCGGCAGATCTTGTCGTCGGGTGTGCTCGGCAGCCACCGCGGGCTGCCGGTGACCGCGATCCTGACCATGACCGTCAAACAGCTCGAAGACGCGACCGGCGTCGTGACCACCGCCTCCGGCGGGCTGGTGCCGATCCGCGACGCGCTGCGCATGGCCGAGACCGCGCATCCGGTGCTGGCGATTTTCGATCACCACGGCCGGCCGCTGCATCTCGGCCGCGCGAAACGACTCGCCTCGGCCGATCAGCGGCTGGCGTTGATCGCCGCCTCCGGCGGCTGCACCCGCCCCGGCTGCGATGCTCCGGCAACACTCACCGCGGTCCACCACGTCACCGAATGGCGGGACGGCGGGCCCACCGACATCACCAACGAGGACCTCGCCTGCGATGCCTGCCACGCGCTGGTGCACGACGGGCCCGGCGGCTGGCAAACGCGCGTCGCGTCGGCCAACTCCGAACACCCGGGTCGCACGGAGTGGATCCCGCCACCGCACATCGACCCCGAGCAGAAGCCTCGGGTCAATCACCGTCATCATCTCGGTGATCTGTTGTCGGCGGCGTTGGCGCACTACCGCGCCCGCCGCGAAGACGAGCTGCGCGAGCACCGGCGTCGGTGGCTGCGGGAGCCGACCGGAGATACGGGTGACGGTGACGGTCCGTAACCCCGGAGCGTCAGTAGCCCGCCGCGGGATCGACGAGTGCGATCAGCTGCTCCCCCGCGATGAACCGGGCGACGTTCTCACGCACCGTCGGCGCGAGCGTCGCGTTCAGCCCGGTGCGGGTGTTCGCGATGTGCGGGGTGATCACGACGTTGTCGAACGTCCACAGCGGATGGTCGTCGGGCAGTGGCTCGGGGTCGGTGACGTCGAGGACGGCACCGGCGATCTTCCCGCCACGCAGCGCATCGACGAGCGCGTCGGAGTCGACGAGGTTGCCGCGCGCGACATTGACGAGCCACGCGGTGCCGGGCATCGCGTCGAGCGCCTCGGCGTTCACGAGCCGGTCGGTGGCCGCGGTCGCCGGTGCCGCGACCACGAAGTGATCGGCCCTCGTCCACACCTCGGCGGTGCGGCTCGCCGGCAACGTCACCGATGCTCCCTCCACGGGGCGACCGGAATAGTTCACGGCGACCACGTCGACGCCGAGCGCACGCAGGCGCGGGATCATCGCGCGGCCGATACCGCCGCACCCGACGATCGCGACGGTCGACCCGTGCAGCATCCGCACCTGCGGGTCCAGCACCGGCTTCTGCCACCGCTGCACCGGCCGGGCTGCGGCCGCGATCGAACCGTGGAACTGCCGCAGTCCGACGAGCAGCGCCCCGACGGCGTACTCGGCGACGTTGTCGGCGTACACCCCGGACGCGTTGGTCCACATCCGGTCGGGGTCGATAATCCCGGCGCGGAAGAACGGCTCGATGCCCGCGAACGCAAGCTGCACCCAGCGCACCCCCGCCGGGAGCTCGGGGAAACCGGCGACGTCGCCGTGCCACACCAGCGCCTCGGCCTCGTGGAGCGGGACGAGTGTGCCGCCGCCCTCGACGATGGCGGCGGCGAGGTGTTCGTCGTGGTCCGGTCCGAGATGAACGCGCATACGCGCACCCTATCGACCGCCGGGAATACCTGCGCGGTCCGATGCGTTGACCCCGTTCGGATCGGCACGTCACGTATCCCCCGGGCTCAAAACAATTTGCCCTCGTGGAATACCGTTCGGCTGGAGCCGCGTTGCGCCTTTCGCCGAGAGGCGATCGGGCGTGCCGGTCCCCTACTTCACGGTCGTTTCGACCGCGTTCCACCGCCACGACGGCGAATCCGTGCGGCCTACTACAGTCGCGGAGGCACGACGCCCGGCCGGGGTGTCGGCACCTCGACCGAACGGAGCGCGCATGAACCGCTGGGCCACGACCGTGGTCGCCCGGCGATGGTGGGTTCTCGGACTCGCCGTCCTGATCGTGGCGGTGGCCGGAGCGTGGGGCACCGGCGTGTTCGGAAATCTGTCGTCGGCCGGGTTCTACGACCCGAACAGCGAGTCCTACAAGGTCGCGGAGATCGTCGAGGAGAACTTCGGTCCGCAGACCGCCGACATCATCGCGATGTACACGGCCCCCGAGGGCCGGACCGTCGACGACATCGAACCGGACGTCACCGCGGTGCTGGACCGGTTCGCCGCGGAGGTGCCCACTCACGCGATCAACACCTACTGGTCCACGGCGCCCCCGGCGAACCAGCTGCTGCTGTCCAAGGACGGTCGCAGCGTCGCCGCGTCGATCACCCTGTCCCCCGACTCGGGCGTCTCCGTCGCCACGTTCGATTCGTTGTTGCCGAAGCTCGAGGTTCCCGGCGTCGAGTCGCAGTTCGCGGGGAACTCGGTCGTCGCCGTGGCCTTCACGTCGACGCTCGAGCACGACCTGCTGCGCGCCGAAGCGATCGCGATCCCGATCACCCTCGTCCTGCTGGTGATCATCTTCGGTGGCCTCACCGCGGCCGCCGTCCCGGTGTTCGTCGGTGTCCTCGCCGTGCTCAGCGCGCTCGCGACGCTGCGCCTGCTCACGATGGTCACCGATGTGAGCTCGTTCGCCCTGAACGTCACCTCTCTGATCGGTCTCGGCCTGGCCATCGACTACGGACTGTTCATCGTCAGCCGATTCCGCGAGGAACTCGAGGGCGGCGCCGACACGGCGGCGGCGACCCGACGCACCGTCCTCACCGCGGGCCGAACGGTCATGTTCTCCGGGCTGCTGCTGATCTGCGCGTTCGCCGGGATGCTCGTGTTCCCGCAGGCGGTGCTGCGATCCCTCGGTCTCGGCGCGATCGCAGCGGTCCTGAGTGCGGCTGTGCTCGCGCTGACCGCGATCCCCGCGCTGCTCGCCATCCTCGGCCCACGGATCAACTCGCTGACGTGGAGCAAGAACGCCGCTCATCGCGGTGAGGCGCGGGCCCGGCGTTTCTGGGGTTCGGTGGTCGTCGGGGTGATGCGGAGGCCCGCGGTCATCGCCGTCGCGATCGTCGCGGGTCTGCTCGTGCTGGCGTTCCCGGTGCTGCGCGCCTCGTTCGGGGAGGTCGAGTACACGGCTCTTCCGGAGGACGCCCCGGCGCGCGTGGCGACCCAGGCGTTGCTCGACGACTTCCCGTCCACCGGTAACGGCGCCACGCTCCTGGTGCGAGGAAGCGACGGTGGCCCGCCGTCCACGGCCGCGGTCGGTGAGGTGTCGCGCGCGGCGGCCCGGGTGGACGGCATCGCCCAGGCGTTGACGGTCGCCTCGAACGGCGACGTGACGGTGGTGCAGGCCCTGTATGCGCAGGGTGTCGACGGCACCGCCCGGGCCGGCGACATCGTCCACGAGTTGCGGGCGGTCGATGCGCCGGCCGGCACCGAACTGCTCGTCGGTGGTGGCCGGGCGATGGTCGACGACGGCAACGCCGCCATCTCGCGGTGGCTGCCGGTGATGCTCGCGATCATGGTGGTCTCGACGCTGGTGCTGTTGTTCCTGGCGTTCGGGTCGGTGGTGCTGCCGCTGAAGGCCGTCGCGATGGCGGCGTTGAGCCTGGCCGCAACGTTCGGTGTTCTGACCTGGGTGTTCCAGCTCGGTCACGGTGCGGAACTGCTCGGGGTGACCGCGAGCCCGCTCGAACCGTCGTTCGTGGTGTTGATCCTGGCGGTGGTGTTCGGTCTGTCCACCGACTACGAGGTGTTCCTCATGTCCCGGATGGTCGAGGCCCGCGCCGCCGGGGCGACCACCGAGGAGGCGGTGAAGTTCGGAACCGAACGCACCGGCCGCGTCGTGACGGCGGCGGCACTGCTGCTGATCGTGGTCACCGGGGCGTTCACCATCTCCGGGCTGTCGATCATGCGGTTCCTCGGTGTCGGCATGATCCTCGCGCTGATCATCGACGCGACGGTGGTGCGGATGCTGCTGGTGCCGTCGCTCGTGAAGCTGATGGGCGACGCCAACTGGTGGGCGCCGGCGTGGATGAAGCGGGTGCACGAGAAGGTCGGCATCGGGCACTGATCCGGCGAAGGGAGCGTTGCCGACGCTTATCATCGGCACGCCCCTTCCCCCTCACCCGGGAGATCTCTTGGACACGCCGCCCTCTCCCCGTTCCCCGCACGGCATCCGGCGGATGGGTGGTCGTGATCCCGGCGAGTCGTTCCGCGTCGCCAGCCCGCTCGAGTTGCTGCTCGACCTGACGTTCGTCATCGCGTTCGGTGTCGCCGGGAATCAGGCTGCCCACCTGATCGCCGAGGGCCATGTGGCTTCGGGAATCGCCGCGTTCGGCTTCGCGATGTGGGCGGTGTGCTGGGCGTGGGTGAACTTCGCCTGGTTCGCCTCCGCGTTCGACACGGACGACTGGTTGTATCGCATCGCGACGATGCTGCAGATGCTCGGCGTGCTCATCCTGGCGTTGGGCTTGCCGGCGATGTTCGCGTCGATCGACGAGGGCGACTATCTGGACAACCGGATCGTGGTGTTGGGGTACGTCGTGATGCGCGTCGGACTGGTGGGTCAGTGGCTGCGCGTAGCGAAGCAGAACGAGACGCTGCGCCGCACGGCGCTGACCTATGCGGGGTTCGTGTCGATCGCGCAGCTCGGCTGGATCACGCTGATCTTCGTCGACGTCCCGGTGTGGGAGACGTTCCTGCTGACCGTTCCGCTGATCGTGCTCGAGTTGCTCGGGCCGGTTCTCGGTGAGCGCACCGCACGGACACCGTGGCATCCGCACCACATCGCGGAGCGGTACAGCCTGCTCACGATCATCGCGCTCGGTGAGGTGATCGTCGGAACCGTCGCGTCGCTCGGGGCGGTCGTCGACCTGCAGGGATGGGACGTCACGGCCGCCGTCACAGGTCTGGCCGGGGTGGGGCTGACGTTCGGGCTGTGGTGGGTGTACTTCCAGTACCCGTTCGGCGACGCGCTACACCATCACAGGTCGCGCTCGTTCGGCTGGGGATACGGGCACATCGTGGTGTTCGCGGCGCTGGCCGCGGTCGGCGCGGGACTGCACGTGGCCGGCTATCACCTCGAACACGAGTCGCACGTCTCGACGATGACGGTGCTCGCGACCGTCGCAATTCCCGTCGCGGTGTACCTGGTGGCGCTTGCCGCCCTGTACAGCCGGCTCGTCGGCGTCGACCTCGGAGTCGCAGGGACGACCGTCGCCGCGCTGGTGGTCCTCGGCGCGGCCGTCACGGCGGGTGCGCTGGGTGTTCCGGTCCCCGTCTGCCTGCTGATCGTGGCAGCAGCGCCGGTGGTGATCGTCGTGGCGGACGAGACCGTGCTGTGGAAGCGGCGTGAGGCGGCACTGGCCCGTCTGCGCGCGTCCTGAGCTGCGGTGATCAGCGGCCGGCCAGGATCCGGTAGCCGCGCTCGTGCAGGCGACGGTGTTCCGCCCATCTCCGCGCGGTCCAGGCAGGCTCGGTGTGGGCAGCGGTGATCGCCGCGGCGGTCGAGGCGTGCAGGTCGAATTCGAGGTCGCGGCGCAGTTCGGCAAGCTCGCGGGCGTCGGCTGCGACGATCCGGTCGATCGTTCCGGCGACCTGGTCGTCCGCGTCGACGAGGATCCGGCGGTGCGCCCGCGGCAGCACACCCCACATCACGGCGAATGCGACGACCACACCGATGACGGTTTCGACGAGACGTTCCCGTGAGACCAGGACCAGATCCGCGGGTGTGCCGAGTGCTCCGAGGATCAGCGCGAGCGGGGTGATGAACACCATCGCGAGCCCGTAGTTGCGCACCAGATACGCCTCGATGCCGGCCATCATCGCGGCGCAGACCAGTACGAGCGCGGCCCCGCGCACGTCGAACAGCGACAGTCCCGCGAGCAGCGCCAGCCCGAGCACGGTCCCCACGAATCGGTGCGCCGCACGGTAGCTGCCGAGGATGCGGTCCGGTCCCTGGTGCAGGATCATCGCCGCGGTGATGACCGCCCAGTCCGGCCGCCCCAGTCCCGCCGCGACCGCGACTCCCCCGGCCACGGGGCCGGCGACGAGCAGCCGCAGCACCACCGTCACGGATCGACCGCCCGGATGCGCCGCACGCGCGAGCCGGTAGCGGACCGACGGCCGGCGCAGTGGAACCTGCGGACGGAGGTCGTCCTCGGGGTCGGCTTCGTGGTGATCGACGCCGTGCAGCACGGTCGCGCACCGGGCGTGCGCGCTCTGCAGCGCCCGGACCAGCGGATGCTCCGATCCGACGAGCCCGGCGTCGTGCAGGCACTGCCACGCCGCGTGCAGATCGTGCACCGCAGCGCGACGGTGCGCCGCCGAGTTCTCCTCGCACACGGCCTCGACCGCGGCGACCGCGGCGGCGACCGCGGTCCGCTCGGCGGTGCGCGGCCGGACGATCGCACCCGACATCGCGACCGCCAGCGCGGCGACCGCCCCGATCGCCGTCCATCCCACGATCGTCGCCACGGGTACCCCGGCCACGGGCAGCGACGACGCGATCTCGAGGGTCAACAACATCAGGAACGCTCCGGGCGCACCGAGCCGCAGGGCGTCGACGACGAACGCACACGACGCCACCACCACCGTCATGGTGAGCACCACGAGCATCGGCCACCATGCGGATCCGCCGGCCGCGACGGCGCTGTGCACCACCGACCCGACGGCGGCTCCGAGACCGGCCAGAGCGACGAGCACGCATCCGACGATCCCCACGGCCCGCCACCGCACCCGATACGGACGGGTCTCGCCGTACACGACGGCGAACGCGCCGAGCGTCGCGATCGCGGACACCGGTCCGGCGCCGGCGAGGACACCGGCAAGTCCTGGCACCGCGACGGTCACGGCCGCGCGGGCGACCCCGGGCCACTTGCGTCCCAACCTCGGTACTCCCACCATCGCCGGCCACGGGGCAGCAGGGGCAGGAATCGGCAGGTCTACTCGTGGCACGACCATTCAGATTAGGAGGATCGCGGTCGCGCTCCCGAATCCGAAGCCTCGGGTGAGGCGCATCTCACCCGCTACAGCGCGGTGATCTTCGACGCGACGGTCGGGCGCACCGGCTTCGGCGCGGCACCGCAGCTCGCCGGTCGCGCCGGCAGTTCGTGCAGCTCGACGTCGACGCGCCAGGCGCGGCCGTCGCGGTGACGCACGATCGGTGAGGGTGCTTCGTCGACGGTGAGGGCATCGATACCGGCAGCGGCGATACCGGCAGCGGCGTCGAGTTCGCGCACCGCGATCTCCGCGACCTGACCGGCCGCGGCCCACGTGCTGCGTCCCCGCAGCCCCGGCAGGTACACCTCACCGGCGGCCGCGGCACGCACCGCGTCGGCGCTGTGCGCGGCGTCGAGCCGACCGTAGGTGTAGCCGGTGGGCAGCAGGATCATCGACGGTGCGAAGCGGTGCCCACCCGTGTGCGAGCACTCCCACACGGTGTCGCCGAACTGTTGCGCGAGGGCGGCTGCGATCGGGCGGCCCTGCACCGCGCAGCACTGGTCGCGTTTGCCGTGCGCGCACACCAGCACGATCGGGTCGGTCACCGCGGCGCCGAGAAGAGGCGCAGGTCCGGTGACGACCCGGGGCACGATGTCGAGCAGCTCGGCCGGTTCGGTGACCTCGAGGCGTTCGCACCACGTGTTGCCGGGTTCGGTGCGGGCGATCAGCACGGTGCGGGTCGGGCGCTCCACGTCGCGGCCGGGACGTCGGATGAACTGGATGCGTACCCCCGCCGCGTCGGCGCGGGCGGACAGCTCGGCGGCGAGCTCGGTTCCGAGGGCGGTGCCGTCGAGCACGTCGCGACCCCACCCGGAGGGAACCTCGAGGCACACATATCCCGCTGCCGTGGCGGCGGTGCCGGGCAGCGGCTCCTCGGGGACGGACGGCGCGGAGCAGATCGGGGCGGCGATGGTCACCCGGCCATTGTCGCCGGTGGGGTCATCCGTGGCAGCGTCGGCCCTCGGTGAGTTGCCGGACGAACTTCTCAGCCCTTCTCACCGCGCAGACGTCGCAACCCGGCGCGGGTCCACACGCGCAGGAATCCTTGGGACAGATAGGCGAAGCAGCCGAACGCCAGCGTCCACTTGGTGACGCTGATCGTCGATACGGCACGAACCGTGGTGTCGTCGATGCGGTCGCGGTGGTCGAGCAGATACAGCCCGGCGATGTTCTCGACGTAGTCGCTCGCCGCCGCGGCCACCGACGCCACGGCGAGGGTACGGCGGGTGCCCGGCGACACCGGATGATGCTCGGCCAGCGACCGCACTCCGGCCCGCAATGCGACCGCAAAGGTCAAGGGATGCACCATGTCCCAGTAGTAGTGCTGCCGGTAGCGCTGTAGGTCCTCAGGCTGGAGATTGTCGAGGATCTTCCGGTACTTGTCCGCCGAGAAGGTGGTCTGGATCGCGCCCACGGTCGGGGCCGTGGACCCGAGGACGCGGGCAACGTTGGCCTGGGAGACCACGAACACCGCGGCCGAGCCGAGGAGCCGACGATCCGATGCGGTGAGAGCCATGCGCACGATGCTACCGACCACCCAGCTCGCCGAAATCCGCGCGCTCGGATGACAGCCGCCGACGACCGGCAGCGCGCGGCTGTCCGCCTCATCGGCGGCTGCGGGCGGCGGGCGACTCGCTCAGAGTTCAGCGACCTTCAGCAGCATCTCGGCGACGGCCTTCGGCTCGGTGATCATCAGGTCGTGCCCGGTTTCGATCTCCCAGACCCGTTGCGCACCATCGGATCTACCCTCTTTCGCGCCCTCGATGGCGCTCAACTCGGAGATGCACACGACGTCGGTTCGTGGGATCTTCCGCATCGCGGCCTCGTTGATCAACAGCAGCGGTTGGACGAAGGTCTCGAGCGGATGCGGCGTGAGCCGATTCTGCATCCACTCGAGATCGTCGGGGTCGGTGACCCCGTACAGCCGCCCCATCTCGGGTACCGGCCACAACACGAGTTCGGCACCGTCGACCTCACGGATGGTGCTGCGCGCGAATTCCATGAGGGCCGGGGCGATGTCGGTGAGGGACTGCCCGTCGGCGGGGCTCGCGGCGTCGAGATAGACGAGATGACGGATCCGTCCCGGCGCCCGGTCCGCGACTCCGGTGATCACCATGCCGCCGTAGCTGTGACCGACGAGGATGACGTCGCTCAAACCCTCGAATTCGAGAACCGCGAGGATATCGGAGATGTGGTGATCGAGATCGATACCCGGACGCACCAGATGGGCACGGTCACCGAGACCAGTCAGCGTCGGGGTGTGGACGTCGTGGCCCGCGGCGCGCAGCAGCGGCGCCAAGCGCCCCCAGCACCACCCGCCGTGCCCACCGCCGTGTACCAGAACAAATGTCGCCACCACGTACCCGCTTCCCCCTGGCAGAATCCCGTTCCAAAAGATGAATACCACGTTCTTCGGCAGACGGGAAATGGGTGGTTCGCGTCAAATGTCGTAATCGACGACGACCGGCGCGTGATCGCTCATCCGGCGATCCGCCGACGGTTCCCGGTCCGTACCCGCCACGGTCGCGGTGCGCGCCAGACCCGGAGTCGCGAGGTGGTAGTCGATCCGCCACCCGACGTCGTCGGTGAACGACTCCCCCATCCACGACCACCACGAATACGGGCCGTCGACGCCCGGATACCGGCTGCGGACGACGTCGACGAGGGTGCGGGGCGAGAGCAGCGAATCGAGCCACGCGCGTTCCTCCGGAAGGAACCCCTCGGCCTGATTGCTGCGCCGCCAGTTCCGCACGTCGTGCCGGGTGTGCGCGATGTTGAGATCGCCCATCAGCAACAGTTCCCGGCCCTGCGCCTTCGCCGCGCGGCGCGACCGCGTCAGCTGCCTCGCGAATGCGGCGAGGAACCGCATCTTGCGCTCGTATCGGGCGCCGCCGTCCGGCGCCTCCCGCATCCGCCCCGGCTTCTGCAGGTGCGCCGGGAGACCACCCTTCGGCAGATACAGCGACGCGACGGTGAGCGGGGCGTCGGCCAGATCGACCTCGATGTACCGGCCCTGGCCGGCGAACTCCCCCAGCCCACGCGCCAACGGCACCCGTTCGAGATCGACCCGATCGAGGTGTTCCTCGCCGGGCGCACGCAGCAACGCGGTCCCGCTCCAGGTACGCACCGCGGCCGGTGGCTGCGCGGTCAGGATGCCGACGCCGTTGCGGCCGGCGAGAGTGCCCTCGTCGTAGGCGAAGTGGTACTTGCCGAAGACGCCGGGCGGAATCGCGGCGGCCGGGGCACGGACCTCCTGCAACGCGACCACGTCGGGGTCGCGTTCGCGCAGCCAGTCCTCGAATCCGCGCCGCTGCGCCGCGCGGATGCCGTTGATGTTGAAGGTCGCGATCCGCACGGTCAGTCCATGAGAAACGGCAGCACGGCCGCTTCGAATTCGCGGAAACGGTCCCGGTGGATGCTGTGCCCGCACGCGATGTCGCGGAGGGTGCAATTCGGCAGTGCCGCGGCAGCCTCGGCGAGCAGGTGCGGATCGACCATGCTGCCGGGCCGCGCGCCCCGCAGGAACAGGGTCGGCGCGGCGAGGTCCGGCAGCCTCTGCCACCACCGCGGATCCGGGGTGCGGAACTGTTCGATGGCCGAGGCGGTCATGCTCCGGTCGAACGCGACGGTCGCGCGCGGGTTGCGCACCAGACTGCTCGTGGCGTGCCACAGTTCCGCGACCGTCGGACGGCGGGACGGGATCTCCGGGACGGGATCGCCGGCGCGCAGCGGCAGCGGTGATTCCTCGAGTACGAGACGGCGCACCAGGTCCGGGCGATCCTGGGCGATCAGCGACCCGGTGCGGCCGCCGAGCGAATGACCGACCAGGTCGACGGTGTCGAGGTTCAGGTGGTCGCACAAACCGGTGATGTCGGCGGCGAACTCGCCGAACAGGTACGACCGGGCCCGGGCGCTGCGTCCGTGCCCGCGCAGGTCGATCGCGACGACCCGGCGTCCGGCGGTGACGAGAGTGCGGGCGAAACGGTCCCAGGTGCGGCTGTCACCGCCCATGCCGTGCACCAGCACCACCGGAACGGGGTGGGCGCGGGCGCTCGGCGCCGAGTCGCGGTAGGCGATCGCCACACCGTTCGGCTGGGCTGTCAACACGGTTTCCACGGACATCGAGCCTACTCAGTCGTAGACCCCCTCCACTTTCCAGCCGTCCGAGGTGTGGATCACCAGCAGCGCCCGCGACCCGTCGAGCAGCACCTGCAGCCGCGCCACCGCCCGGGCCTCGGCCGGATCCCACCAGTACTCGTCGACCGGCCAGGGTCCGGCCCAGCCCACCACCTGCCATCCGCGGCTTCCCCACCGCAGATGTGCCGGTGCCGCGCTCAACAACCCGCGCTCGGTCACCGCGACCTCCGCGCCCGCGTCGTCGAGCAGCGCAATCGACGGCGGAACGGTCAGCACCATGGCCGGAGCGGGTGGCGGGAGCCGACCCGGCCACGGCGCCTCCGGGTCCGACGCGGGGACCCGCTCGTCCCCGACCGGCACCAGGGTGATGCGTTCGGCCGGGCCCCGGCCGCCGCTGAGCACCCCCACGAGGACGGCCTCACCGCCGAGCAGGCCCTGCACCCGCACCAGCGCGCGGCGGGCCCGTTCGTCCTCGTCGCCGACCCCGCCCCACAGTCCCGGTTGCAGGGCACCGGCCGACACCACCTCCACCGGTTCGAGCCGCAGCACCTCGATGCCGGCAGTCGGCCGGTCTCGGCTGCGTCCGGTGAGCCAGCCGTCGAGTTGCCAGCGCACCCGGTCGACGGTGCCGTCGGGGGTCAGCGGTTCGGCGCAGCGCCAGGTACGGGCCAGTTCCTCGCCGCCCTCGGTACGTGCCGCCACCAGCAACCGGGTGCACGCGACCCCTGCCGCCGCGAGCCGCACGTGCAGCAGTTCGGCGAGGGCACGGCCGGCGAACGCGGCCGCGTCCACCCGTTCGAGCGGCGGGTCGCAGCGCTGCTCGACGGTCAGGTCCGGGGGCGGCGTCCGACCGGACGGGGGCCGCTCCGGGTGTCCGCATGCGGTGCGGTGCGCCCTGACCGCGTCGGTCCCGAAACGCGAGGCGACGTCCCCGGCCGACAGCGCGGCGAAGGCCCCGATCGTGCGCAATCCGAGGCGACGCAACAGATCGACCAGTTCCTCACGTTCCAGCGCCGCCAGGGACGGCTCGACAGCCAGATCGGAAATCGGCAGCGGCGCAAGGAATTCCGCTCCCTTCCCCGGAGGTACCAGCGTTCCGCGGCGCGCCGCGAGCACCGCGGTGGACAGTTCGTCGGCGATCCCCACCTGGCATTCGACGCCGAGAGCGGCGACCTCGTCGACCAATCGTTCCGCGGCGGCCTCCTCCGAACCGAACCAGCGGACGACACCGCGGGCGGCGAGCACCACCAGGCCGGGGCGGAGCACCTCGACACCGGGGGCGGTCGCGTCGACCGCCTCCACCACCGGTTCGAACAGCCGCGCATCACGATTCGGATCAGCCTGCAGCACATGCAGTTCCGGGCATCGCGCCTGCGCCTCGCGACGCCGCAGACCGCGACGTACCCCGGCGGCGCGGGCGGTCGCCGAGCACGCGAGCACCCGGTTCGCCGCGACCACCGCGACCGGTTCCGACGCGGGCAGGTCCGCCGCGGCGGCCGCAGCCACGGCGGGCCAGTCCGGGCACCACAGGGCCAGCACCCGCGCCGGTTCGCGGGCGCTCACAGCGCGACCGGTCGGCGCGGCGAATCGACGCGGTCCGCGTGCTTCCATTCGGTCCGGGTGCGGGTGGCACACACGTCCATCCGGGTGGTCCGCGCCGGGAAGGCCCGGCCCTGGGCCCGCACCGACAGCCGGGTGCCGCGCAACCGGCCGCGTCCCGCCCCGAGTCCCTCGTAGCCGCTGACCTGCGCGTCGAGCCGAACCTGCGCCCCCTCCCACCGGCCGTCGACGACGACCAGCACCGCCCCCTTGCTGCGGGCGCGGGCGGTCACGGCCCGGGTTCGCGACGGCGGCACCGCGATTCCGCCGAGACCGAGGATCACCAGGTCCATGCCGTCGAGCAGGACGGCCGCGATCTCCACCGGATCGGGTCCGGGATCGGGAATCACCGCCACCCTCTGCAACTGCGCTCCCATTTCCGCGGCGGCGAGCAGACTCAGCCGGCGGTGACCGATCACGGCGGCGTACCCTCCCGCAGCGGTCACCGAGGCGAGAACACCGATCAGCAACGACGTGGCGCCGGAGACGGATACGACGGAGCCACGGACCAGACCACCCTGGGGCAGCACATCGGCGAGCGGTTCCGGGACCGGGAGCAACCGGTCGGCGGGTACGTCGGCGGGGGCGGCCCGTTCCACCTCCCCGCGCGCGGGTATCGCGGCCATCCGCCGGCGCAGCGACTGGATCCGCTCCTGCCGGGACGGTCTTTCCACACCGTCGAGCGGAAACTCGGCGAGCTCACCCACATGCACCCCTTCGTCATCTGCCGGCCGCGGGAACACGGCCCACCGACACCACGGGGAAGACGTGGTTCAGTCACCAACTATCGAACATACTTTCGAACCTTTCCAGTACACATGATCTTGGGGCGGCCCGTCAAGCGCAGAAAGACCCCTCGCATCCACTACTCTCGTGAAGGTGTCGAAACAGGAACGAGTAGGTAGGGTTGTCGGCCCGGACCACCTGGTGGCCGGTCGCTACCGGCTCGATTCCAAGCTCGGCGGCGGCGGGATGGGCGCCGTGTGGCTCGCCCACGACACGCGCCTCGGGCGCGATGTCGCCGTCAAACAGGTCGTCTCCACCGTGGACCTGCAGCCGGAGGCCGCCGACGAGGTACGCCGCCGCACACTGCGCGAGGGGCGGATCGCCGCGCAGCTCGCGCACGAGCACGCCATCGGGATGTACGACGTGGCCCTCGACGCCGGCGAACCGTGGCTGGTCATGGAATACCTGCCCTCCCGCAGCATCGCCCAGGTGCTGAACACCGTCGAGACCCTGCCCCCGTACGAGGTCGCGCAGATCGGGGCGGACGTGGCCGACGCCCTGGCCGCCGCACACGCGGCGGGCATCATCCACCGCGACATCAAACCCGGCAACATCCTCGTCGCCGAACGCGGCCACGAACTCGGCATCGTGAAGATCAGCGACTTCGGCATCGCCCTGGCGAGCGGCGACTCCGATCAGTCCGGTGTGATCGCCGGTACCCCCGCCTACTTCGCCCCCGAGGTGGCGCGCGGCAACGATCCCACCGAAGCCAGCGACGTGTTCTCCCTCGGCGCGACCCTCTACACGATCCTCGAGGGCCAGCCCCCGTTCGGTTTCGAAGCCGACTCGATCGCATTGCTGCACCGCGTCGCCCGCGCCGAGATCATCCCGCCGACCCGGACCGGCCCCCTCACCGACGTCCTGCTCTCCATGCTCGAACCCGACCCCGCCCGCCGTCCGACGATGGCGCAGGCCCGCGACCGGCTCGCCGCCGTCGTCCTCGGTCCGGGCACGAATCCCGCACTGCTGCGCGGACGTCCGATCCTGGCCGAGGACGGCTCGATTCCCGTGTGGGCCCAGCGGTCCACACCGATCGCCGGAACCCGGTCCCGCAGCTCGTTCGTGGACCGGCCGGCGCCTCCGCCGGTGTCACCTTCGCGCGGGCCCTCGCGTGGGATTCCCCGGCCCGCCGAACTGTGGGACCGGCTGCTCCCGAAAGAGCCTGTGCCGCAGGACCCGAAGGAACGGCTCGTCGCATACGCGCCGCTGGCGATGGCGGCGATGGTAGCGCTGATCGTGTTCGCACTCGTGGTCGCGGTGATCATCGCCGTGGCGGTGGGCTGAACAGCTTTCAGTCGATCCGGCGATGGTGCGCCCAGCGGGTCAGCGCGTTCCGGTTCGACTGCTGGGTCTTGCGCAGCACGTTCGACGCGTGGGTCTCGACGGTCTTGACCGAGATCACCAGTTCCTCGGCGATCTCCCGATAGGTGTAACCGCGCGCGAGCAGCCGCAGCACCTCGAGCTCGCGCGGGGTCAGCGAGTCGAGTTCAGGGTCCAGCGGCGGCTCCGGGACGTTGGACCGTCCGGTGAACGAATCCAGCACGAATCCCGCCAGGCGCGGGCTGAACACCGCGTCGCCGCCGGCCACCCGCCGCACCGCATCCGCCAGTTCGGTGCCCGAGATCGTCTTGGTGACGTATCCGCGGGCGCCGGCCCGGATCACCGCGATCACGTCCTCGGCCGCGTCGGACACGCTCAACGCCAGGCACACGGGCCCGGGTGCGATGCGGCTGAGCACCGCGACGCCTCCCCCGTCGGGCATGTGCACGTCGAGCAGCACGACATCGGGGCGGGTCGCATCGATTCCGGCGACCGCCTCGGCGACACCGCCGGCCTCACCCACGATCTCCATGTCCGCCTCGCGCCCCAGCTCGGTACGCACCCCGGAACGGAACACGGCGTGGTCGTCGACCAGAAAGACACGGAAGGACTGTGAAGTTGGGGCGCCGTTCGACGTCACTGCGTGTGCTCCTCGGGTTGGGGTTCGGCCTCCTGCCACTCTAGGGGCGAGCCCGTCCCCGGCACCGCACCGCCGCGGGGCATGTGGATCCGGATCTCGGTGCCCTTGCCGAGCTCCGACTTCACCACCACCCGGCCGCCGCGCCGCTCGATCCGCGCCCGGATCGACTTGGCCAGCCCCTGCCGGTCCTCCGGGACCAGATCCGGGTCGAAGCCCGTCCCGCGGTCGCGGACGAACACGCTCACCTCGTTCGGCTCGGCCTCGGCGAACAGATCGACGCTGTCCACTCCGGCGTGCTTGGCGGCGTTGACGAGTGCTTCGCGGGTCGCCCCCAGCACCGCGGTGAACGATTCGGCGGTCAGGTCGTCGTCGTCGCCGGGTGCGACGTCACCGACGATCACCGGCGTGACGGACACCCCGTGCTGATCCTCCACCTCACCGGCGATGGTGCGCAGTGCCTCGGCGAGGCTGGTGCGGGGACTCTCCCCACCGCCGAACAGCCAGCGCCGCAGTTCCCGTTCCTGGCTGCGGGCCAGCCGCACCACTTCCTGCGCGTCACCGGCCTGCTTCTGGATGAGCGCCAAGGTCTGCAGCACCGAATCGTGCAGGTGCGAGGCGATCTCCTCGCGTTCCTCGTTGCGGACGCGGGCTGCGCGTTCCTGCTCGAGCGCTCGCCACATGCGAACCCACAGCGGCACCGACAGCAGCCCGGCGCCGACGAGGGTCACCACCACCGCGAGCAGGGACGACCGCAATGCAGCGACGTCGACCTGGGCGAGAAACACGACGCCGAGTCCGGTGACGATCAGGGTCAGGCCGCCGAGAACCCGCGCCCATGTCAGGACGGTGGGTTTGGCCGGCAGCCCGAGGACCGACCGCGGCCCGTCGACGTCGAACTCCCGCCACACCAGGGCGGCACCCACCGCGACCACGACGATCGGCGCGATCACCGACGCCGCGCCCCCGTTCAGCAGCCACGACAGCCCGGCGCCCAGGGCCAGCCCGATGACCGCCAGACCCAGCGCGCGGCGACGCTCGGTGGGCGACGGCGGCTCGGTGTCGGAACCCTGCGGCACGAACGCCCACAGCAGGCCGTACGCGACGATGCCGACCCCGAGCGCTGCGAGCACCGCGAACGCGACCCGGACTTTCATCACGTCCACGCCGAGATGGTCGGCGAGACCACCGGCCACGCCGCCCACGACGCGGCCGGCGACGCGGCGTTCGAGTCGGGGGACGGGCACGGGAAGGTTGGCTACCGGTTGCACATATTCGATACTGGCACGCGCTCGGCACCCCGGCATCGGGGACCGACCCTGATCCCGGAGGCTGCTGCGGGGCTCGAAGATCAGGGTTCGCCCCTGATGTGCGGGCGCCGCGCGGGCGACAGGATGAGTCCATGAACTCGCGCAGCTTCCCCGAGCAGCTTTCGGACATGTGGCGCACCCGTCCGGTGCGTCTGCCCGATCAGGGCCACGTCGCCGGCGTGTGCGCCGGCATCGGAGTTCGGTACGGCGTCGATCCGGTACTGATCCGGGTCGCGTTCGTGGTCTCCACCATCTTCGGTGGCGCGGGCATCGTCCTGTACCTGGCGTGCTGGGTCCTGCTCAATCGCTACGGCGATCCCGTCTCCCCCGTCGAGTCTCTCGTCGGGCGGGGCCACAGCGCCGACTCGAACACCAAGGTGATCGTCCTGCTGGTGGCACTTGCGGTGGCCGCGAGTGCGCTCGGCCCGGTGGGCGCCGGCCTGGGCGGTTCCGGATTCCTCAGCTTGATGCTGATGCTCGGGGGTCTGTGGTTGCTCTACCTGCGCAAGCCGGAACCTCCGGTCCTGCCGCCCCCGCCGGGATCGGTGGCCTTCCAGCAGAATCCGTTCCCGGACTTCTCGGTCCCGCAGGCGCCGTATGCCCCGTCCCAGTTCACACAGGCCCCGTTCGCGCAGCAACCGTTCGCCGCAGGGGCGGCTCCCACTCCCGGACCGGCACCGGCGGACCCGAACTTCTGGATCAAGAAGGACGCCTCGACGTCCGAGACGACCGGCAGCGCGAACGAGTCGGCACCGCCCGCCGATCCCGCACGGCCCGCCCCGGATCCGTTCGGCGCGACGGCAACGCCTCCGTCCTGGGATCCGCTCGGCGTCGCCCCGTTCGCGTGGGATCTTCCCGAACCGGCACCGATCCGGACACCCGTGCCGGATCGGAAGCAGCCGCGGTCGCGGTTGACGACGACGATCCTGGGTCTGGCGGTGCTGGCCGCCGCCGCGGCCGCAGCGGTCGCCGCCGCTACCGGCATGGAATGGTTGACGCCGGCCCGGATCGGGGCGATCGCTCTCGCCGTCATCGGGCTGGGACTGCTGCTCGGCGCGTTCCTGCACCGCGGCCACGGCCTGCTGGTGGTGACCGGTCCGCTCATCGGATTCGTGGTGCTCGCGTCGCTGGTCGGCCCGATCGACACCTCGCGGTGGGGTCCGCAACAGTACGCCCCCCGCACGGCCGCCGAGCTGCAGCCGGAGTACGCGGTCCAGATGGGCGAGCTCGAGCTCGATCTGCGCAATCTCACGCTCACCGAGGACCGCATCGTCGCGGTGGAGACCCGGTTCGGCAACTCCCGGATCCTCCTGCCGCCGAACCTGGACGTCGACATCACGTGCACCGAACGCGCGTCCTCGCCGTGCCCCACGCAGGGCTTCGACGCCGGCGCCGACGGCCGCAAGGGACCTGTCCTGACCCTCGACATCGATACCGCTTTCGGAAACTCGGAGGTGCACCGTGGCTGACTTCGACACCGACTACACCGGATCCGGCTCCGACGACACCGAGGCGACCTGCTCGCGTCGGCGGGGCCCGTCGATCCTGCTGCTCCTGGCCGCGATCGCCGCTCTGGCGGTCAGCGGGTGGGCGCTGATCGGCCCGTTCTCCCTGGACCCGATCGCGAACGTCGAGTTCCGCTGGGTGTTCGTGGCCGTCGCTGTGGCGGTGGGTGCGGCCCTCCTGTTCGCCCCCGGCAAACGGCCCCGCCGGAAGAACTGAATCCACCGCACCTCCGAAAAGCACTGTGCCCCTCGGATTCCGAAGGAGAGATCCTTCGATCCGAGGGGCACAGTCGCTGCTACGGGAGGATCACTCCCACTCGATCGTTCCCGGCGGCTTGCTGGTCACGTCGAGGACGACGCGGTTGACCTCGGCGACCTCGTTGGTGATGCGGGTGGAGATGCGCTCGAGCGTCTCGTACGGCAGGCGGGTCCAGTCCGCGGTCATTGCGTCCTCGCTCGAGACCGGGCGCAACACGATCGGATGACCGTAGGTGCGTCCGTCGCCCTGCACACCGACGCTGCGCACGTCGGCGAGGAGCACGACCGGGCACTGCCAGATCTGACCGTCGAGACCCGCGGCCGTGAGCTCTTCGCGCGCAATGGAATCCGCGTGACGCAGGATTTCGAGGCGTTCCTGGGTGACCTCACCGATGATGCGGATGCCCAGGCCCGGGCCGGGGAACGGCTGGCGTCCGACGATCTCCTCGGGCAGACCCAGTTCGCGGCCGACCGCGCGGACCTCGTCCTTGAACAGCAGGCGCAGCGGCTCGACGAGCTCGAACTGCAGGTCCTCCGGCAGACCGCCGACGTTGTGGTGGCTCTTGATGTTCGCGGTGCCGGCGCCGCCACCGGATTCGACGACGTCCGGGTACAACGTGCCCTGCACGAGGAAGTCGATGGTCTCGCCGTGGGCGGCGCTCTCACCGAGCACCTCGGAGACCGCACCCTCGAAGCTGCGGATGAACTCGCGGCCGATGATCTTGCGCTTGGTTTCCGGGTCGGACACTCCGGCCAGTTCGCGCAGGAACGTCTCGGAGGCGTCGACCGTCACCAGCCGGGCGCCGGTCGCCGCGACGAAGTCCTTCTCGACCTGCTCGCGCTCACCGGCGCGCATCAGGCCGTGATCGACGAACACGCAGGTGAGGCGGTCACCGATCGCGCGCTGCACGAGAGCGGCGGCGACAGCGGAATCGACACCGCCGGACAGACCGCAGATGGCCTTGCCGTCGCCGACCTGCTCGCGAACCTGCGCGATGAGCGACTCGGCGATGTTCGCGGCCGTCCACGCGCCGGGGATGCCGGCGATCTCGTGCAGGAAGCGGCTGAGCACCTGCTGGCCGTGCGGCGAGTGCAGAACCTCCGGGTGGTACTGGACGCCGGCGAGCCGGCGGGCCCGGTCCTCGAAGGCCGCGACCGGTGCGCCCGCGCTGGACGCGGTGACCTCGAAGCCCTCGGGTGCGGCGGTCACGCCGTCGCCGTGGCTCATCCACACGGGCTGCGTCGCGGGCAGACCTTCGTGCAGGACGCCGCCGCTCACCGACATCTCGGTGCGGCCGTACTCACGGCTGCCGGTGTGTGCGACCGTGCCGCCGAGGGCCTGGGCCATCGCCTGGAAGCCGTAGCAGATACCGAAGACCGGCACGCCCAGGTCGAACAGCTTCGGGTCGAGCTGGGGAGCGCCCTCCTCGTACACGCTGGACGGGCCGCCGGACAGCACGACCGCGAGCGGCTCCTTGGCCGCGATCTCCTCGACGGTCGCCGTGTGCGGCACGACCTCCGAGTACACCTTCGCTTCCCGGACGCGGCGAGCGATCAGCTGCGCGTACTGGGCTCCGAAGTCGATGACGAGGACCGGCTTGGACTGCTGGGTTTGCGACACCCGAACAGTCTAAGCGGCGGTCCACGTCACACGAACGCCGGTCAGGCCACGCCGGCATCCGAACCGCTGCGGATCTCGACGATCGGCAGCGACAGCGCGCCGGGAGCACCCGCCGGCACCACCGGGTTCTTCGGGGCGATCGGGTTCAGCCGACGGTAGGGCTCGCCCTGCGCGGGACGCACGTCGTCCTCGCCCTTGTTCGGCCACAGCGCCGCGGACCGTTCGGCCTGCGCGGCGATCGTCAGCGACGGGTTCACGCCGAGGTTCGCGGAGACGGCCGCCCCGTCGACGACGCTGAGCGTCGGGTAGCCGTAGACGCGGTGGTAGGGGTCGATGACGCCGTGGTCGCGGTCGCTGCCGATGACCGCGCCGCCCAGGAAGTGCGCGGTGAGCGGGATGTTGAAGATCTCACCCCAGGTGCCGCCGGGGATGCCGTCGATCTTCTCGGCGATGCGTCGGGTGGCCTCGTTGCCCGCGGGAATCCAGGTGGGATTCGGCTCGCCGTGGCCCTGCTTGCTGGTGACCTTGCGGCGGCCGAAGAGGCCCTTCTTGGTGTAGGTCGTGATGGAGTTGTCGAGGTTCTGCATGACCAGCGCGATGATGGTCCGCTCGCTCCAGTCCTTGATCGACAGCATCCGCGCCATCTGCACCGGGTTCTTCGCGACCTGGAGGAGGAACTTCACCCACCGCGGGGTGCGGCCACCACCGTCGGTCATGAGGGTCTGCAGCAGACCCATCGCGTTCGAGCCCTTGCCGTAGCGGACCGGTTCGATGTGGGTGTCGGCGGTCGGGTGGAAGGACGAGGTGATCGCGACACCGCGGGTCAAGTCCATGTTCGGGTCGACCTTCAACTTCCCGGCGCCGACGATCGACTCGGAATTGGTGCGGGTCAGTTCGCCGAGCCGGTCCGACAGTTTCGGCAGCGCGCCGGTGTCCTTGAGATGGTGCAGCAGGTGTTGCGTGCCCCAGGTGCCGGCGGCGAGCACCACGTGCCCGGCGGTGTAGGTGCGCCGGTTCTTGCGTCGCCACGCTCCGGTGCGTTCGGTGACGACCTCCCAGCTGCCGTCCGGGGTTTCCCGCAGGTCGGTGACCGTGGTCATCGGGACGATCTCGGCGCCGGCCTTCTCGGCGAGGCCCAGGTAGTTCTTCACGAGGGTGTTCTTCGCGCCGTGCCGGCAGCCGGTCATGCACTCGCCGCATTCGATGCAGCCGGTGCGGTCGGGTCCGACGCCACCGAAGTAGGGGTCGGCGACGGTGCGGCCGGGTTCGCCGAAGTAGACGCCGACCGGCGTCTGGATGAACGTGTCGCCGACGCCCATGTCCTCGGCGACGGACTTGATCACCTCGTCGGCGGGTGTCATGTGCGGGTTCGTGACGACGCCGAGGATCCGGCGGGCCTGGTCGTAGTGAGGCGAGAGTTCGTCGTGCCAGTCGGTGATGTGCGCCCACTGCCTGTCCTCGAAGAACGAGGCGGGCGGCTTGTAGAGGGTGTTCGCGTAGTTGAGCGATCCGCCGCCCACGCCGGCGCCGGCGAGAATGAGGCAGTCGCGCAGCAGGTGCACGCGCTGGATGCCGAAACACCCGAACTTCGGGGCCCACAGGAAACGCTTCAAGTCCCAGCTGGTCTCGGCGAAGTCCGCGTCCGCGTACCGCCGGCCCGCTTCGAGAACACCGACCCGGTAGCCCTTCTCCACGAGCCGCAGCGCCGTGACGCTGCCACCGAAGCCCGAGCCGACGATGAGGACGTCGTAGTCCGTCGCGCGCTGCCTACCCATCGGAGTACCTCCACCCGAGAAACTGGTTGTTACTCGCCAGTATGCACCCCGGGTCTGTGACAGCTGCCACAAGGATTACCTAACTGTTACCGCGCGTAGCGGAAACCGCAGGTCGGCGGCCGCGCTGCCCGGTGGACCACAGCAGTTCCCGTGAACGACGACGGCCGGACGTCGAGTCGGCCCGTGACACACGAACCGATCCGACATCCGGCCACCGGAAGCGGAGAAACCTGTCAGGCGCGAACCGACAGACCCACCTTCTGGAATTCCTTGAGGTCCGAGTAACCGGACTTCGCCATCGCCCGGCGCAGCCCGCCGACGAGGTTCAGCGAACCGTACGGATCGTCCGACGGCCCGCCCAGCACCCGGTCCAGGCCGGGACGCTCGTCGTCGACCTCGACCTGCAACACGGACCCACGCGGCATGGACGGGTGCGCCGCGACGGACGGCCAGTACCAGCCGCGACCGGGCGCCTCGGCGGACACCGCCAGCGGCGCCCCGAGCACGGCCGCGTCGGCACCGCACGCGATGGCCTTCGCCAGGTCACCGGCGGTCTCGATGTCACCGTCCGCGATGACGTGCACGTAGCGGCCACCGGTTTCGTCCAGGTAGTCGCGACGGGCCGCGGCGGCGTCCGCGATCGCGGTGGCCATCGGGATCCCGATGCCGAGAGCGCTGCTGGTCGTCGTGGCACCGGCCGTCGAGCCGTAGCCGACGATGACACCGGCCGCGCCGGTACGCATCAGGTGCAGAGCCGT
Organism: Rhodococcus sp. NPDC003383; assembly: GCF_053589115.1. Taxonomy (NCBI): domain Bacteria; kingdom Bacillati; phylum Actinomycetota; class Actinomycetes; order Mycobacteriales; family Nocardiaceae; genus Rhodococcus; species Rhodococcus sp. NPDC003383. The sequence continues at coordinate 236,366 of NZ_JBSFRG010000006.1, forward strand.
GCGGTGATCGCTCACACCGCCGGCCACGACCGGCACGTCCAGCTCGGAGATGAACGTCTTGAGGTTGAGCGGCTCGTCCTCGCCGTGCGCGACGTGCTCGGCGGAGATGATCGTGCCCTGGATGACCAGCAGGTCGATGCCCGCCTTGATCAGGTCGGGGGTCAGCGCACGCGCATTCTGGGGGCTGACCCGCACCGCCGTCGTCACGCCCGCGTCCCGCACCTCGCCGACCGCCGCGGCGAGCAGCTCGGGGCGCAGCGGAGCCGCGTGCAGCTTCTGCAGGTAGGCCACCGCGGCGCTGGGATCCGGGTTCGTCTCGGCGAGCTCGACGAGCTTGGTGATCTCCGACTCGACGTCCTCGTGCCGGCCCCACAGACCTTCACCGTTGATGACGCCCAGACCGCCGGCCTTGCCGAGCTCGACGGCGAACTTCGGCGAGACCAGCGCGTCGGTGGGATGCGCGAGCACCGGGATGTCGAATCGGTAGGCATCGATCTGCCAGGCCGTCGACACCTCCTTGGAAGACCGCGTCCGGCGGGACGGCACGATGTCGATGTCGTCCAGCTCGTAGGTGCGCCGGGCGGTGCGGCCCATGCCGATTTCAACGAGGTCGCGCACGCGCGCCCCTTTCTCGTGTGAGGCCGGTTCTCCCCTCGCGGACGAGACGGGAGAACCGACCGGCGTGATTCGAACGTGCGGCTACCGGGCCGCGTAGTTCGGTGCCTCCGCGGTGATCGTGATGTCGTGCGGGTGGCTCTCCTTGAGCCCTGCAGCGGTGATCTGCACGAACTGCGCCGACTGCAGCTGCTCGATCGTGGCCGCCCCGGTGTATCCCATCGCCGCCCGCAAGCCGCCGATGAGCTGGTGGGTGACCTGCTGCAGCGGGCCACGGAACGGGACCCGGCCCTCGATACCCTCGGGGACCAGCTTGTCCTCGGAGAGGACGTCGTCCTGGAAGTACCGGTCCTTCGAATACGACTTGGCCTCGCCACGCGACTGCATCGCGCCCAGCGAACCCATTCCGCGGTAGCTCTTGAACTGCTTGCCGTTGACGAGGATCAGCTCACCGGGGGACTCGGCCGTGCCGGCGAGCAGCGAACCGAGCATCGCCGTCGACGCACCGGCCGCGAGGGCCTTCGCGACGTCGCCGGAGAACTGCAGGCCACCGTCGGCAATCACGGGGATGCCGTGCGGTGCTGCCGCGGCGGTGGCCTCGAGGATCGCGGTGATCTGGGGTGCGCCGACACCGGCGATGACACGGGTGGTGCAGATCGAGCCGGGTCCGACACCGACCTTGACCGCGTCGACGCCCGCCTCGATGAGGGCAGCCGCCCCGGCGCGGGTCGCGACGTTACCGCCGATGATCTGGACGCGGTCGCCGACCTCCGCCTTGAGCTTGGAGATCATCGACAGCACGCCGGCCGAGTGACCGTGGGCACTGTCGACGACGAGAACGTCGACGCCGGCGTCCGTCAGCAGCATCGCGCGGGTCCACGAGTCGTCGCCGACACCGACGGCCGCGCCGACCAGCAGGCGGCCGTCGCGGTCCTTGGTGGCGTTCGGGTGCTGCTCGGTCTTGACGAAGTCCTTGACGGTGATGAGACCGGTGAGCTTGCCCTGTCCGTCGACGATCGGGAGCTTCTCGATCTTGTGACGGCGCAGCAGCCCCAGCGCGGCCTCGGCACTGACACCTTCGCGTGCGGTGACGAGCGGTGCCTTGGTCATGACCTCGGCGACCGGCCGGTTCTGGTCGACCTCGAACCGCATGTCGCGGTTGGTGATGATGCCGACGAGCAGGCCGTCGTCGTCGGTGACCGGCAGACCCGAAATCCGGAAGCGGGCGCACATGGCGTCCACCTCGGCGAGGGTGTCGGTCGGCTTGCAGGTGACCGGATCGGTGACCATGCCGGCCTCGGAACGCTTGACGGTCTCGACCTGCGCGGCCTGGACCTCTGCGGACATGTTGCGGTGCAGCACACCCATGCCGCCGGCACGGGCCATGGCGATCGCCATGCGCGACTCTGTGACGGTGTCCATCGCGGAACTGACCAGCGGGATGCGCAGGCGGATCTCGCGCGTCAACTGGCTCGACGTGTCCACCTGGCTCGGGACGACATCGGACGCCGCGGGGAGCAGCAGCACGTCGTCGAAGGTCAGGCCCAGCATCGCGACCTTGTTCGGGTCGTCGCCGCCGGTGTGCACGTGCCCTCCGGTACTACTCATGCGGTTCGGACCCTCCATGCCAGTCGATACGGTGCGGGTCCGGACGATTTCCGGCCCGACAGGTTTCTGAGCGTGAAACGACGCTGTCGCGGACGACGGAGCGGCGACGAGGCGCCGGCGTCGTGAGCAGCAATGCCGTGACCAACAATGTCGTGAGCGGTACGAATATTCCCCGGGCGGTCCGAGGCAGCCGGTACGCTCACCTCCCCATCGTATCGTTTGCCGCAATCCGCACTGCCGCAGCCCGCACCCTTGCCCGGGGCCGGCGGCCCCGGTCCACGAGGACCACAGGGCCCTGTTCGTCGGCGTGTCCACCGCTACGGCTGGCGCAGACCCCACCGCACTGCGTACCGTGGGTGTCGTGCGTGATCAGTTACCTCCGGGTCTTCCACCGGACCCCTTCGCCGGAGATCCCGACGACCCGTCGGCCGCGTTGGACGCGATCGAGCCGGGTCAGCCGCTGGACCCCTCGGAGCGGTTGGCGGTCGAAGAGGACCTTGCGGACCTCGCCGTCTACGAGGCACTGCTGGCCCCGCGTGGGGTCCGCGGTCTCGTCGTCTGCTGTGAGGACTGCCACCAGGACCACTACCACGACTGGGACATGCTGCGCGCGAACCTGCTGCAGCTCCTCGTGGACGGGACGGTCCGGCCGCACGAGCCCGCATACGATCCCTCGCCCGAGGCGTACGTGACGTGGGACTACTGCCGCGGGTATGCGGATGCGTCGATGAACGAGGCGCTTCCCGCGGACCCGTACGGCTTCGATTCCTGAGCACGTCACCCGAACACGACGAAACGCGGCGCCGGCACACCCGAGAGTGTGGGCGGGGCGGCGTGTACTTCTGGGGGTGCGGCTCGGGCCTTTAGTGTTGT